>JAICSL010000124.1 GCA_025936955.1 Nitrososphaeraceae archaeon | reverse complement strand
TGCCTTACAATCCAGAAAAAGACAAAACACTAGGTGAAACAGCAGCAAGACTCAAAGAGAAGGAACGAAAGTTAGACTGGTTGATAAGAGATTTAGAAGATAAAGCAAAAGACGTAGAATCAGTAGATAAAGGGAAAAATAAATGAATGAGCGTCAAGCATGGGAAGAAATAGTCCAAGAATGGAAACAGTTAGACAAACTGGAAGATCTCAACCAGCGACTTTATGATGAATTAGGTGGGGCTATCATGTATATTTTAGAGTATAGTAAAAGAAACAATATTGTTTTACCCCATAGAGACAGGCTTTTCAAGATGGTGGAAAACTATCATGTCACCTGTTTATCAATCATGGATTTTCATAAGAAGATAAAATCATTACCACGTGAAAATCAACACGATTTTAAACACAGCGATAATTCAACAGAACCCAAATATTTAAGTAATATTTGAAATAGTTTATCATTTCTTACATATTTTACTTTCTTGCTAATGTAATTCTATATTTATTCGCTTTATCAACTCATGTATCAAAATTGGTTTTTGAATAAAGCAGTCTACATCCAATGTAGAAGATATTTCTCTTAATGCTTCATAATTTACTTCCAAAGCCGTAATGAAACATACTCTTGTATGATCATCGGTCTTTTCCTCTATTTTCTCATGTAACTCAAAACCATTCATTTTTGGCATTTTAATATCGATTAGCAATAAATCATAAAAATTCGATTTGAAATTTGATAGTGCCACTAAAGGATCGTTATAAACAGTAACTTGAAATCCGTTCGACTCTAAACCTACCTTATATGTCAAAGTTAGATCAGGATCACCAACAATGAGAATCTTCTTGCGGATATCATTAGATGGCATGGTGTTATTATAAATAGTCAGAATATTATTATTTTGGTTCTTTTAACAATTTAATAAACTAATTCAACTCGCTAGCTATAACTATTGTTGAATTATGGTCAATATGTTGCTCAAAGTTTATTTTATATCCAGCAACTACTGAATTGAAAACTCCTATCATTTCTACGATTAGATTAATTCAATACTCTTTATTCGATACTAATTATTTACATTACTACATCTTGCAAAATTGTTGTGGAAAGTTCTTATCCTTCTCCTGAATCGATACGTATTAATCTTTTTAATAAAATTTGGTTTAACTCTTGCTGAGGAAAGAAAATTGATAATTTTAGAATCTATAATATCAATAATATATTATTTATATTGTATACTTATCCATGCAGAGTAGTAAGGTAATATAGGGCCATCCTATAAATATTATACTAATATCTTAATCTATGTGGGTTTTAAATAGACTCGATAATATAAAAATAGCATTTATGTGCTGATGTAGATATTTTGTCTTTGCTCATCTGTTACCCCTATTCCAAGCACCACCATATCCATTGCGACCTTCATACCATCCATTCGGGTAATTGGATTTGCTCCTATTATAATCACTATTACCTCCAGAATACCGGTTACCAGTAGTGTTGTTTTGCCTGTATGAATATCTGTGAGAATAAGAAGAGTGAGTTATAGGTACCTGAATTCCCATTTCCTCATTAAGTTTACGAATAGTTTGTTCAGTCTGCCTGAGAATTCTTCCAAAATCCTCAATTCTATCATGTGAAACTAAAGAAATGGCCTTACCCGTTGTTCCAGCTCTAGCAGTTCTACCAATTCGATGGAAGTAGATCATCGGATCTTCAGGAATATCATAATTTATTACATGGCCTACGGCAGGAACATCTATTCCTCTTGCCGCAATATCGGTAGCCACAAGAATATCCTCTATACCATTTTTGAATCTATACATAGCATTATCTCTCTGTCTTTGTGAAAGATCACCATGAATTGTGATAGCCTTGAATCCTTTGCACTGGAGATCCATAGCAAGCCTACTAGTTCTCTGCTTAGTTGCCGTAAAAACAATAGTCTGTTTCTGATCTCTATTATTTATAAAGTGGCATAGATGTTTAAATTTCTCTTTCTCATGTATAATCAAATATGATTGATCTATTGTATCAAGGCTTGGTTCCTCTTCGTTAAGTCTGATTTGCTGAACGTCCTTCATATATTCTTGTGCCAGCCTCAAAATCTCTGATGGCATTGTTGCAGAGAACAAACAGATCTGTCTATCATCGTTTATATAGAACAGTATGAACTTTATATCATCGATAAACCCCATATCAAGCATCCTGTCTGCTTCATCAAGAACTACAAACTTTACGTTATCCAAATTGATTGATCCTTGTTTTACATGATCGATTAACCTTCCGGGAGTAGCAACTATTATTTGTACTCCTCTTCTTATCTGATCATATTGTATACCAATGTTTTGTCCACCGTATATGGCAACAGTTCTAAACCCTGTATACTTTGCAAATTTATTAATTTCATTTGTAACCTGTACAGCAAGTTCTCTTGTTGGAACAAGTACAAGCACTTGTATTGGACCATTACGTTTTATCTTTGTTAAAATAGGGAGCGAAAAAGCTGCTGTCTTTCCGGTTCCTGTATGTGCTTGACCTATAACATCCATACCTTTTAAAATAAGCGGTATGGCTGCCTCTTGAATAGGAAAAGGTTCTTTAAATTCATTTTCTTCTAGTGCCTTAATTATTTCAGCACTCATCCCTAACTCCTTAAATGTTCTTGTCAATTTATTTTTCTCTTTAAATCTTGTTACAAAAACCACGGAAAGACATAGAAGTAAAAATTTTCATTTACTTAGTTCTACCGCAAATCTTGCACAGCAATAATATTAAATTACACAGATATAAGGCATACGGTTAACAATATTGTTAATTCATCATATTATATAATTGCATTTTCTGACAAATTACTTATTATTTATATAATCAATAATCATTTATTTAAATATTTGATTTTATTTAAAAAAAGGTCAAAATGCGATATTAAGTTACTGAATAATAGGATCAAGGAAGGTATGAAAATTAGATTTACAATGCAATCTATACTAAATAATATGAAAACCTAATAATTTTTTCTCTTTAATAGACATTTTCCTTCAATAGTCGAAAATAATAGTAAAAAAACCTAATAGATAAATCTATGGAATGGTGTGTTTAATTCAGATGATAAGATAGTATATTACTGAATAATTATATAATCATATAACACTTTTACTGAACATCTCATGCTGTAGAACATAACAAACAACTCACATGGTATCATATTGAGTCTCCAAAAATTAGTATGTTTACTAGTCATCTAGAATATTTCGATATTCATAATAACAAAAAACGAATGGTAAAAATAGTTGAAATCTATTCATAAAGATCATCATAAGGAGAATGTCTTAAATAACTTATTCAATGAGATTATATAAATATAATGAAGGCTGGTGAGAATTTATCAGAAAAGAAACTACGCGGATCGGGAGGATATATTTTTGCAAAAGTAACAGACGAAGAACAGAAGAGAGGAAATTTAGGCGGCCCAGAACTTTTTCTGGCCGGAGTAGGTAGATTAGACGATGATCGATTTTCAAAATACTATTGTAATAAATGTGAAAAAGAACATGAAGGAGCCCCTGCAATTAATTATGAAAATCCAAACGAAGAACTAGGAGAAGGGGTTACGCTGATAGAAAAAGGAGAATATAAATGCAGAATATGCAATAATACATTAGCACAATATCGCAAATTCAATACACCTCATAATCCTCAATCAGTAGATCCTTCTTCTACTTTATCTCAAACGTCACCACAGGAAGTCAACAAAATTGAAACATCTTCTGTCACTACTACTCAAAGACAGTTTGACTCAAATACTGCTGACATTTTAACCTCTGGATTGGAGGGGGGATTTATTCCACTTCAATCATTCATTGGTATGCCTGCATATGATAGTGAAGCGATGCATATTGGTAGAATTCAAGAGATTGGGTTGCGTAGATCAGATGGAAATACATATATTAGTATTAGAATTGCAAAGAACGAAAATAAAGATACTAACCATCCGCAGACAGCAGAGATATCTTGGAGCAATATCTCAAAAATTGGAGACATCGTCCTTCTGGATAAAAACATCCAAATTGGAACCAAAAATACAAATACAACCAAAAGCAAGTCTTTGGGTAAGTGCCTATCATGTGGTTATCAGAATGAAGGAACCGCTGAATATTGTGAGGAATGTGGAACTAAATTAACCTGACAGTAATTCTTTTCTTAAGCCTATCCTAACATCAACTGCACAAGCTCCTTTTCCCTCTTCCAACACCAGTAGAGGATTCATATCGAATTCCTCTATCTCAGGAAAATCAATAATCAATTGTGAAAGTCTCTGTAGACTATCAACCAGTGCATTTAGATCTGACTGTTTCTCGCCTCGTACTCCCTTCAATAATTTGATAGTCTTTATTGACTCGATCATTCTTGCTGCTTCCAGTTCTTCAATAGGTGCTAGTCTAAAAACAGCATCTTTAAGAATCTCAACGTATATTCCTCCAAGACCAACCATAACGAGCGGTCCAAATATTGGATCATGTTTTGCCCCGAGAATTATTTCCTTAGCAGATTTTATCATCTCTTGTATGATGACACCTTTTATCTTTGCATCTTCCTTATACCTCTTGGAATTATCCATAATTGTTCTAAATGCAACTCTGACTTCATCATCACTTTTCAATCCCACTTTAACACCACCTGCGTCTGATTTATGAATAATATCCTGTGAGGCAATCTTCATAACAACTGGGTAGCCAATCTCTCTAGCAGCTTTTATACATTGGTCTTCACTTGTTCCAAGAATATTTTTTGCGGTAGGAAACCCATATGCATGAAGAACATCATAACCTTCTTCCTCTAACAAATTTGTTCTGCCCTGTTTTAGGACATTCTCAAAAATCATCTTCACTTTTTCCCTAGATACACTGAATTGTTTAGGATTACTTTTTGGAGTCTCCAGCCAATCTTTGAATCTGTATATGGAGTTAAGAGTTTGTATTGCAGGTTCCGCATACATGAAATGTGGTATGTTGCCATCAGATAGAATCTGTTTATTTTCATTTCCTTCTGCAAGTCCCATTAATGCTGCAAGAGTAGTCTTATTTACATTTCTTGATATTTTGACAATTGTTTCTGCTAATTTATTATAATCCAATGTAGCTGAAGGAGTGCACATAACTACTACTGAGCCTACATTTGAATTTGATAATACCTCAACAAGTACTTTTTCAAAGCGAATGAAGTCGGCATCACCGACTATATCTACAGGATTCCTTGCAGAACCATGCAGCGGTATAATTTTAGAAATTGTTTCTCTAGATGCAGATAAATCAGCCATTTTTAATCCATATTTTGAACACGCGTCAGTGGAAATAATTGCTGGCCCTCCAGCGTTTGATACTATTGCAACTCCACCTTGGATTGATGGTATAGGTTGTTTTGAAAAGGCAGTAGAAAGGTCAAATAATTCCTGCATTGTATCTACTCGAATTACTCCACATTGCGTAAATAGAGCATCATAGATCTCATCGGCTCCCATCAATGCTCCGGTATGTGACATTGCAGCCTTAGCTCCTTCAGCAGTTCTACCTGCTTTCAATACTATAATTGGTTTTTTATTCTCTCTAGTAATCTTCTTGGCAATTTCCATGAATCGTCGGCCGTCACGAATATCTTCGAGATACATAACGATCACTTTAGTTTCATGGTCCTCAGATAATAATTCAAGGATATCATTTTCATCCATATCTACTTTGTT
>JAICSL010000338.1 GCA_025936955.1 Nitrososphaeraceae archaeon | reverse complement strand
CTCTGAACCATTTGATAATAAAGTGAGCATGCATTACCTCAACTGATTGGAGTAGCGATGATTACTATATCAGCCCATATGATAACTTTTTGATAAATCTCTATCATTTGGTCCTCCTTATCCATCTCTGAAATTGAACATGGAAATATACATGCACTGGCATTTTTAGAATAATATCCCTCACAATGTTTGAAATTCAAATCCCTAAGCTTTACAATCTTAGTTTCGGCACCAAATTCATTTTTTGCGTAATCTAGTGCGTACATTAAGGCCTCTTCTGATGTACTTTTTCTTGGGGCGACTTTATCATTTGAGTTAGTAGTTGATATTCCTAATATTCTAGTGTTATTATTCTTTTGAGCGTCTATACTGACTTGAGGGATCTTGTTATCTTTTTCCATATGGTTCAAATATTCTCTTACCGAATTTTGCAAATCAGAATACTCTTTGTGCGGCTGCGTTACTCTTCCGCCAATATTAGTGGGAGCGGGGTTTACATAGAGATTATCATCAATTACCTTAGTCTCATAAGAGTCAACACTATCTCCTCCCTTATGAGGAGCCTTACCATCAATGATAGAATATTTCCAACCATGCCAAGGACACGTTACAACCTTCTTTTCCTTATCTAATATCCCTTTACTTAGTGGCCCTCCTTGATGTTGGCATTTATTTGATATACAGTAGTATTTCCCATCCACGTTAAATATAGCGATTTGGATTTTAGATCCTTTGTCATTACTCATTAAAAATTGTCTTGATTTACCAGCTGTTGGTAAGTCCCTGATTGTACAAATATACCGAAAAGGAGAGAAATTATTATTGTTATTACTGCTATGGTCATCACCATCATCTTTATAGTCACTTATTCTCCTCATGTCTATTCTTAGTGATCATACTCTCAAATAGTTTTTTACGATGAAATCATAATCTCAAGTATTGCAATTAGGAGATCTTTAGAAGAATTATAAATAAATTTATGAAGTTGCTGTTTGATCTCATTAAAAGTAGCACATTGCCAATATTACCAGCCTTTCCGTAGCAAAGAAGCTGTTAGCTATAAGGCATCTCCGTGTTTGGCTGATTCTCTTTACCACAATAGTGAGCTTCGATGAACGGAGCAGCAACCCGGATCGCTGTTTTGCAGGTGTTTGTAATCAAGATAATTTATTAAACCTAAAAGAAGGATATCAGAAATTTCTGTAATAGAAAATAATGTCGCTAGCCTGATCGCAGACACTGTTATCAACCAAAGTCTACCTGAATCGGATTCATGTTATAAAGATAATTACAGATGAACCTAGCAAAAATATTGAACTTGTTGATTTCGATAAATACTCCAAAAAGTTAGCAAAAATAACAAATAATAGAATATTCTCTTGCTAGATTTACTGTGGGCATTTTTGGAGTGGGGTACAGAAAAGACAACTCTGATGCAGCATTTGTTACTATGAAGTAAAGCACAATTTTTAAGCTCGTTATGTTATAATCCAGAAGCTGTTTTGATACGTCTATTATATTATCAATGTATAAAAATTAAACTGGGTGCATTGTGACTATCAACAGTCAGCAAATACAATGAAAGGAACACTCTATACAAAGCCTAAATACTACCATTAAGTCTACTATTACTTCAAATGTTGCTTTCATACTGAGTCTATTGTGTTTCGATCCTTATCTCACTTTTAGTTGTTCTTCTGATGGGATATCTCCTTTCTGCATGTGCTCTACTAGTATATGCTTCTGCATATCACCAAAGTTATCAAATTTTATTCCACATGATCTGCATGTGTAATACTGAGAAAGATCCTCCTCACTCGAATTCTGTGATAAATTGTTCAACTAATTTTTATCATCCCCTATACTCATACAATACTATGCTACAATATAGTTGATAAGAATTTGTGATATTAAATAAGTCTTATAAAAAAGAAATTGCAATAAAAACAAGATATGTCGGATAATATCAGGAGCGGCGATTCTGCAAATATAGGCAGTGGTGATGATAAATGGATTTCCTTTGTGGATAAAGCAAACAGATTCGTGCAAAAAACACAAGAACATGTACTTCAAGGCATAAACCCTGGTGGAATATATCAGGCCATATGGTGCAGAGATGCTGCATATATTCTCAGGGACTGGTTTTTATCAGGTAATGTTGATGGAGTATTGCAGCAAATTTATCAGATATGGTCGCACCAGATAGAGCCTAACAAAGAAAAATTAGTTTATGGTAGAGGATCTCCAGAAATGAAGTTTTTGTCAGAGATTCCGAAAGAAGAAAAACAAAAAGAGTTCAAAGGAGCTCTTCCTACAACAATATAT
>JAICSL010000189.1 GCA_025936955.1 Nitrososphaeraceae archaeon | reverse complement strand
GGCAAAATAGCAATCTATATAGGATCAGAACCATGTCCTTGCTACATTGACTTCTTTGGAGAAAGATGCTATAGACCTTCATCGAATGCTGAAAGGCAAGATTGAAATTCATAATCGAGTATCTATAGACAGTGGAGAATCTAAAGACAAGCATGGTACCCTCGAACTAATCTATACTCCGGGTGTTGCATACGCTGCCAAAGAAGTAAGTATCAATAAAGAATTGACATATGATTACACATCAAAATGGAATAACGTTGCAATTGTATGCGATGGGACAAGAGTACTTGGTCTCGGCAATATTGGTCCAGAAGGCGCTATTCCTGTCATGGAAGGTAAATCAGTTCTATTCAAAGTTTTGGGAGGTATAAACGCATTCCCTTTATGTATCGATATTAAAGATAAAGAGGAGATAATTAAATTTGTAAAAGCAATACAGCCTGTATTTGGTGCCATAAATATAGAAGATATAGAGTCTCCAAAAGTGTTGGAGATAGTAGATAGACTCCGTAAAGAACTGTCTATACCAGTTTTTCATGACGATCAACATGGTACGGCTGTAATCACACTTGCAGCTTTGATAAACTCTCTTAGGTTACTTCACAAAGCAATGGGTACGATTAAAGTAATAATAGCCGGTGCAGGTTCGGCTGGATATGGTATATTTAGAATATTGCAAGAAGCTGGATGCAAAAATATTGTTGTAACCGATAGTATGGGGGCAATATTTGAAAACAGGGCTGAAGGTAGCAGCAGAAGTGGTGGTGACAGCGGTTTAGATAATAATCCATACAAAAAAGAGATAGCTATTAAGACTAACCCTCAAAAGTTAAGAGGAAGCCTATCTGATGTCATCAAAGGAGCTGATGTATTTATCGGTGTATCAGGCAGGAGTAACATACTTACTAAAGAAATGATACAGTCAATGGGACATGATCCCATAGTATTTGCATTAAGCAATCCTGACCCTGAAATACTTCCTTCAGTTGCATTAGAAGCAGGAGCAAAAATCACAGCTACAGGCCGATCAGATTTTGTTAATCAGGTCAATAATGCCTTGGTATTTCCTTCCATATTGCGAACATTACTTGATCTTAGAATCAGAACATTAAGCGAGGATATGCTTGTAGCTGTTGCTACTGCAATTGCAGATATAGTGGATAACGCCCATCTAAAAAATGACTATATCATACCTAAAGTAGATGATCCCAGAATTATTAATATAGTTAATAGAGTTCTAAGAGATGCAATTCAAAGACACATAGATAAGAAAGAGAATAAAAAAAGTTCACCAATATCAACAAAACAAGAATGATTGTTAATATTATTATACACAATTAAGGAAATCTATTGGTAACAGAATAGACGAGAGCTAAATTAATTAATAAATATACAATATCTTTATACACATGATTTGATTGAAAGACGGTACTTGCAATAGCAGTAGGTGTGTCATAATGATATTAGCAGACTACAATCTTAATCAAAGATAACTACTCATGCTCAATAGAGTGAGTATGTATATTTTTTAAGACTTCATGTACTTTATCTCTGTATAGAGTTAAACCAATCCTTCTGGCATATGGCTGCCCTTTTGCAAATGATTCAGCCAGATTTTTAACAAAGCTGATTTCTACTTTTGGCGGCATAGGCGGTTCAAACGGATCAACATATGCTTCAATTATAGTTGGTTTTCTTTCCTTCATAGCTTGGTGTATTTTTGATTTTACTTCAGATGGCTCTCTTATAGCATATCCTTTACCACCACAAGCTTCAGCGAACTTTACCCAATCAATAGGAGAAAATTCAACTCCAAATTCTGGGTTTCCAAGAAAACCCATCTGTTCCCATCTAATCATTCCTAATGTATTATTTTTGATAACAATTACTTTGATCGGAAGTTTATATTGTACAGCAGTAGCAAATTCTCCCATCAGCATTGTCAGTCCACCATCACCGACAAATGCTATTGACTGTCTTTCTGGAAAAGCAATCTGGGCTGCTATAGCATATGGCAAGCCGTTAGCCATACTCGATAGCGTACCTGATACAGAAAATTTCATTCCTTTTCGGACATCTATGTAGCGAGCTGCCCAAGAAGTGTTTGTACCGCAATCTGCAGAAATTATTGCGTTATCTTCTAATTCTTCAGAAACTGCTTTTGCAATAACCTGTGGTTTAATAGGTTTGTCAGTTCTAGTACTTTTTTCTTCTAATAATCTGTTCCAGTTTTTCATTGCCTTTTGTTTTGATTTTAGAAACTCTAGGTCATCCTTTTGATTTACAAGTAGAAGGAGTGCAGACAATATTAGCTTTGAATCACCTACTAATCCTATTTCAACAGGATAACGAAGACCAATTTTTTCAGATTTTATATCAATTTGAATTCCTCTTGCTTGACCTGGTTTTGGAAGATAGTCTATGTAAGGAAAAGATGTTCCAATCATAAGTAACGTATCTGCTTCATTCATAGCATCACTAGATGGTGTTGTACCAAGCAAGCCAAGGCCGCCCAAACTGTACTGGTTGTCATCAGGAATAACTGCTTTACCTAAAAGTGCTTTAACAATTGGAGCACTTAACTTTTCTGCAATTGCAATTACTTCGTCGCCTGCTTCTAGTGCTCCTTGTCCTACAAGTATAACAACTCTACTTCCTGTATTAAGGATTCTAGCCGCCTTTTCAATCAAAAAGTGGGTTGGAATTGTTTCAGCAGAATATACATCAGAGGTATGGTACGCAACATTATGCCTAGAATATTTACCATTCAATTTCTTTTCTTGTACATCGATAGGGATTGTCAAGTGGCTTACTCCTCTCTGTGCTAGGGCAGTTCTACATGCGATATCGACTGCCATTTCTGCTTGCTCTGGAACACTTATCAAACAGTTGTAAACTGCTACGTCAGAATATAGTTGTAGGAGGTTAACATCCTGCTGATAACTAGAATTCATCAAATCAGAGTATGTAGTTCCTGTAATGGCAATAACAGGGGTATTATCTGCCTTAGCATCATACAACCCATTTAAAAGATGTATTGCACCTGGTCCTGAAGTTGCAACGCATGCGCCAAGTTTTCCCGTGTATTTTGCATAAGCACATGCCATAAACGCCGCTGATTCTTCATGTCTGACAAGTACAAATTTGATTCTGTCTTGCCGTCGTCTTAAGGCTTCTATAAATCCATTTATACCATCACCTGGTAAGCCGAAAATGATCTCAACTTTCCAATCAAGCAAGGCTTCAGCTAAAATATCAGCTGTACGCATATTCTGATGCTGGTTACTCATGATCTCATTTACTATTGGATGTTATAGGATATAATATGAGTGAGTTTACAGGTAGGCACGCATACGCACTTTATGTATAAAATAGTACCATATACTTAAGCCATAAATGACTTGCTGATATAAAACTACAATTTGTAGCATAATGAACGATAACTCGTTATACTTGCTATCCTTAATTATAGATACTACTAAGCATATTATGGAAATAATACCTACACACAATTACCTGTGAAAGATAGGAAGAAGAAACAAACTAGCTAACTGTGATATTCTTAGCTTTCTCATCAAGGTATTCTTTCAAGGCTACTGCATTATTAAATCTGACTTCCTTTGTACCATAAAGTAGTGTCATTGATGACGACTCCTCTTCTTTTAATTTACTAAGAATCATATTCACTAATTCACTTTTCTTGTCTAATTCTTTAAAATACCTTCGTTTAAATTCATTCCACTTCTTTCCATCATGTCCGAACCATTTTCTTAATGAATCACTTGGCCCTATATCTTTTTGCCATAAGTCAACTTTTACATTGTCTTTGCTCAAAGCACGCGGCCAAAGCCTATCTACTAATATTCTAAATTCATTATCCTTGTTATTTCTACCGTTTGGGTCATCGTATATCCTTTGAACCCTTATCGATACCAAAAACCTCATGGATAAATTATTTTACTATGCTTAAAATTATTTGTTTGGTATAATAAGTATTCTATACATTTTATTTTGATAACATAATATCGAATCTCAATATTTTTACTTTCTTGCTGTAAGTATTTTTATCATTAAGGATAATCGACCCTTTTGGAAAAGCAGGCTAGCTACAAGAGTTGTTTGGTTACATTGGAAGAGTGGGTGACGCCTTCTGCGAAAACCAGCTATGAAGTCACGTCAATATAGGTTTTGATCTATTGTAACTAATTCAAGATCTTTTAATTTCCATGGCTTGATAAAATGATAGGTCGGAGAGTTCTTTATGTCAATGTGAAAAGTTTTGCAACGTTTGTATCATCAGTAATCTTTTAAAAATTAGTCGTCTTCAACCTTGGGCTTGATATTTCTCTCTCGCGGAATACTTCATTTTATCTGTTTTCCTATGGCATTGCTACTATCACTCAATGTCTATCTATGCTATAGATTATTATTTATTATACATCTTGCTGT
>JAICSL010000143.1 GCA_025936955.1 Nitrososphaeraceae archaeon | reverse complement strand
TATTTCTTTAAAATAATTTGACAAACTTATGTAGTTACTAAAATAGTAGTCTATGATCACCTTTATAAGTAAACTTGTTTGATTTCTTCTTGTAATATTGCCGTCTTGTTTTTGTTGTTATTGTTGTTCAAAAATCCAAGTATGGTTTTTCATCAAGTAACTTAAAATAAAACAGTCTGATAAAATAATTTATCACCCGAGAGATGGCCTCCTAGACGTAAATTTCGTTAATATGTATAAATCTCCATGCATTTTCACATTTGTTTCATCATGTTTACAAATTCTTCATCGGACATTTTTCTTTTCATTTCCAACAATTGTTCTATATCCTTGCCTGCCAAGTACCTTAGTTTGGGATTTTCATTTGTAACAGCATCAAGTACAACCTCAGCAACATATTGGGGAGTGGATCCATTCTTCATCATTTTGTCTATACTATTTTCCATGCCTTTCATTAATGGAGCATATGGTGAATTAGGATCTTGAGATTTTTTTGCCAAGACAGAAGAGTTAAAAAAGTTTGTCTGTATTACACCCGGTTCAATTAAAATTACTTTTATCCCAAATGGTTCTACTTCGTATGACATGCACTCGCTCAAACCCTCTACTGCAAATTTAGTGCTTACATATGCAGACCCTGTTGGATAGCCAAACCTTCCTACTCCTGAGCTTATGTTGACAATCATTCCTGACCTTTGCTTTCGCATAATAGGTAGAACCTCTTGTGTGGTTCTTATCAATCCAAATACATTTGTCTCATACTGTGTTTTTATTTCATTCAAAGAAAGGTCTTCAAATGCGCCTGTTAATCCATAACCGGCGTTGTTTATTAAAATGTCAATTCTACCTGCTTCATTATGTATCGTTTGTATTGCCATTTTTACAGAGTTCTCATCCGTAACATCAAGCTGTGCAAAATACAAATGCAGTTTTTCGTCTTCGGCAATGGATTTCAAATCCGAACCTTTTTGCAGGTTTCTCATTGTGGCATACGTTGTGAAGCCATTTCTTGCTAAAATCAATGATATCTCATGGCCAATTCCACTTGAGCTTCCGGTAACTACTGCAACTTTTTGCTTTGAATCCATAGTAATTCATGGTTGGAATCCTCTACATAAGGATTAATATTAAAATACGAACTAAAACCGTTTTTAGGAATTCACTAGAGGAAGAGATTTTACCATCGTATGCTATTTAGTTATATGAATAGAGATGACGAATATTGGAATTCTGTTTTTTGCACCCTATAATATCTTGCCTAAATATATTTCCCCGCAAAAGAAACACGTTAATTCGTGACGGAGTATCAATATTCAAAACTGCATTTAACAAGGAGATATATACAAACAAATAGTCATGTGCAAGATATCTCAATCATATTCGACCGCGACGTGACCATAACAATAACAAAATGTAAAGGATGAATGGAGACATAAGAGATAGAGATAAGATAATATAAGGAACATTTTGTTTAATTTATGTAATTATTGCAGAGGTTGAAAGTAGATCTTAAATACTTTATAATCATTATGCTAATATGAAATTTTTCTATAAGATTTTAATGTGTATATCTTTAATATTAATTACAACGTCTTTATCAAATGCCATTACAGCAAATCTTTTTACTAATGTATTTGCCCAAATTACAAAACAAATTCAAAGTCAAAACCAAATGCTACAACAGCAAGTACAAACACAACAAACCAACAATCAAACGTCTTTAATTCTAAAAGACCCCTCTAGTTTACAAGGCTCTTTTTTTACCATTGGCAACATGACTTTTTCACATCAAATGGCTTCTGTTAACGGGGTTCAATTGCATTATGTAATTGGAGGTCATGGAGACCCTCTAGTTTTGCTCCATGGTTGGCCACAGACATGGTATGCGTGGCACAATGTTATGCCGGCCTTAGCAAAGAACTATACTGTTATTGCACCTGATCTTCGAGGTCTTGGGGATTCTTCAAAACCCGCTAGTGGTTATGATGGTAAGACAGTAGCTGAAGATATTTATCAACTAACATCCCAACTAGGCTTTAATAAAATATTTTTGGTCGGACATGATATTGGAGCTATTCCGGCCTATACATATGCTGCAGTTCATCCTAACAATGTTAGCAAACTAGTGCTCATGGAATTAACTTTCCCGGGCTATACTCCACCACCGTCTATTTCCGGAAATCCAGGACGCTGGTGGGTTGCTTTCCATCAAGTTCCAGATATGCCAGAAGTACTTGTACAAGGTAAAGAGCGAGAATATCTTACTTATTTTTTTAAAGGACTTGCATATAACCCCTCTTCTATTACTCAATCGGATATAGATGAATTTGTAAGTCATTATTCTGCTCCAGGTGGAATGCGTGCGGGATTTGAATATTACAAAGCTTTACCACAAGATGCAAAAGAGATCATGGAGTTGGCCAAATCCAAACTTACAATGCCAGTGCTTGTACTATCTGGTGATATATATCCAATTTTGGGTGGAGACCTTCCTGGAAGCAGTACATTCAATTCTATACAAAATCTGTCTTTGGCTACAAATGTAAAAAGCATAATAGTTCCTCTTTCAGGTCATTGGATTGCAGAAGAACAGCCACAATTCTTTATAAAACAGATTGCCAATTTCTTTATTCAAAATAATAATACCAATTCAAAATGAACGTGAAAAGTAATTGGAATTAAAACAAAAGATCATTGTCTTAACAGCAGCGGTGACTATTGCCTGCATAGTAACTACTAGTTATTTAACTTCTTTCCCATCTTTATTTTTTGTTAATGCTGATACTAACAACATTTATGAAAAATTTTTTTCACAGTTTACATCATTAATACCTCCAACATCGAATAATGATTATGAAAATAAAGTATCATACAACACATTTCAAGACAAAATTGCACCTGAATTTAAGAAAACTGGTGAAGGTATAAATGCAGTTAATATCAATAATGGCCAGCCAATATCAATGGCAGGTTTAAAAGGAAAAGTTGTGCTTGTAAACTTTTGGACCTATAGTTGTATTAATGTTCTAAGAACTGTTCCACATCTTATAGAATGGAATGCAAAGTATGGCGGAGATAAAGGGCTTGTAATAGTTGGAGTTCATACACCGGAATTTGAATTTGAAAAGAATACTGATTTTGTAAAGACATCGCTACAAAAATATGGCATAAAATATCCTGCAATACAAGACAATGATTATAAAATTTGGAAATCTTATGGAAATAATTATTGGCCAAGAATGTATCTTGTTGATGATCAAGGCTTTATAAGATATGACAAAACTGGTGAAGGAGATTATAATCAAACAGAAAAGGTAATTCAATCGCTCCTGGCTGAAAGAAATAGTAGCCAAGGAATAAAAAATACAGATAATAAAAATGCAACAGCCTTACCATACGAAAACAAATCGCAATTTAATCCTACAAATAGTATTGGTAGATTTCTTGAACAATCTGTTGATTTTTCTAAAATTAAAACACCAGAATTGTATTTTGGAAACCAAGGCTCAAATTCAGCAATAGGGAATTCTGGAGGCGTATTTGAGCCAGGACAAACTGTTACATATAATCTGCCTTCAACCACATCAAATTCGTCTATACAACCCAATACAATATACTTGGAAGGAAAATGGAAAAATAATCTTGATAATCTGGAATTACAGAGTGATACTGGTCGTATTATTTTAATCTATTCTGCACAGTATGTAAACTTGGTAGCAGGAGGTACAGGTCAAGGTGTGGTTCATGAAGATAATTCTTTATTACCAAACTATTCTAAAGGTGTAGATACATCAAACAATAATTCTAAATTCGTAATTGATTATCCAAGGCTCTATAACATAGTAAATCATCAATCATATAGTAATGAGAGTTTTCATTCGCTAGTGATAGATGTTAAAGGAAAAGGATTTCAAGCTTACACATTTACATTTGGATGAACATTCAATTTGACCAAAGAAATATGATCAAAGAAATAAACTATTATTCATAAATAACAAAATCATAAACTTGCCTATAATCTATCTGTAATAACGATAGTTGTAGTCCAAAATAACTGAGTGTGTATATTTTTACACTGGTTCGGCGAACAACTACAAATTTTTTTCCAATTCAATCTTTAAATTAATCTAATTACAAAAAATAGTGAAATTTTATCAGACCGATTATTTGACCATCATTAGGAAGTGTATGGATTTACTTGTGATTAGTCAAGCTATCTATTCCTGTTAGATTCAACAATACAAAGTCAAGGGTACCTGTATTCATATCCTTTAAATCGCAACTACATAAAGACACCACACCTATTTGCTTTGTGGGAATAAAGGCAACGTTAGCATTCCAGCCATTGATTGATCCGGTGTGATCTAAAGTCTCTGTTCCAAAATTTGTGAGTACAGCCCATCCTAAGGCAATATATATACTATAATTCATTGGATTTGGAAGTAAACCCGGGTGTTGAATCAAGTGCTGTAGTGCAATGGATTCATCTAATTTGGTATGAAGTAAACCCATGTTAGCAGATAAATATTTTAACAAATCATTTGCAGTCGAACGTAATCCACCAGCCCCTGCAATAACAGATGGGATTTTGGGAGTTTGAATTTCAGACCCATTTTGATGCCCTAATGGAAATCTATATTTAAGATCATTTGCAGATAAATTAATTTTGGTATCATTCATACCCAATATATCAAGAATTCTATGTTTTACAAGCTGTTCATATGAAACTTTTTCTTTCAAAGATAAAATGTGTCCTAGTAATCCCATACCAAAATCAGAATAAAGGAATTTTGTGCCAGGTTTACTAGATAAAGTAGTATTTGCTAGACCTTGATACAATTGGGTTGAATTATAATTTGGGTTTATTGCGCCTATAGTGTTATTTATCCATATATTAGATGGCATAAATGGAAGACCAGATGTATGGGTTGCCAAATCTTCAAGTGTTATTTTGGTTCCATTGTATTGAGGCACTTTTACATTCGAAGGAAGATAGTTTTCAATCGGATCGTCTAGATGTACGATTCCTTGTTTGATCATGTCTGCTAAAACTAGAGTGGTAAATGTCTTTGTGATCGAATCTATATTAAATAGGGTACTCCCATTAACAGGTACGTTATTTGCTTTTGAAATATTTCCAAAGCTGTATACCTTTGTTCCATTTGAATCTATCAATCCTACAACTAGAGCTGCTTTGGATTTGTTTACTACATTATTTAAAATAAAATTTGTAACTTTAGATGATATCTGTTTAAAATCAAGTCCAGCTGGTGATGATGATGATAAGGAGGAGGAGGAGGAGGAG
>JAICSL010000150.1 GCA_025936955.1 Nitrososphaeraceae archaeon | reverse complement strand
TGGACTTCTGTTATTTTGGATTCAAAGCTACGATGTTCTGATTTTAGCAGTTTAATCATTTGTGGTATTGGTTCGTTAAAATCTATTCTTCTGTTGGTCATAGTCATTTATCATTACGCTTTAATTTATTTTAAATCATCATATATGCAATTAATCATCAATAACCTGTAAACTCTTCAACTTTGATTCTTTCTTTTGGAATCTTTAATTCTTCTTGGAGCAAAGACTGCATTGCTTTTAGCATGCTAGGCGGACCACAGATATAAAATACTGAATTATTCAGTTCATTCGTGTCTAGGTACTTCAAAATCATTGCTTTGTCTATTCGGCCATATTCTCCTTTCCAATCGTTTTTTGCAGCAGATGATGATTGTTCATATTCTCGATCTTCTTCTTCACTAATGGTATAGATAATCCTCAGATTATTATTAATGTTCGTACAGTCATCAAACTCTTTTCTGAATAAGATGTTGCTTCGATTTCTATTGGAATCAAACATTACTATTTTTATTGGCAGCTGCTTGTCTGTAGTATACTTTACCATGCTTCTAAATGGAGTAACGCCTATACCACCTGATAGAAATACGGCAGCTTTTGAATAATCTTGATGTAATACAAATTGTCCTTCAGGACCTCTTACCTTGACTTTTGCGCCTTTTTCTAAAGCTGAAAGTCTCTTTTTGTATGGTGAATCTCTGATTCTAGTGCTGAACATTATAAAATTCTCAGTTGGAGAAGATGAAATAGTAAAATGTCTGATAGGGCTTTTGGGATCGTTATAGACTCCACCTATATCAAAAAAGGCAAATTGCCCTGCAGTATAATTGAATGGTGTTCTGTCTTCTAGTCCTTGATTATCATCATCATTTTGCTTACCGAACTTAAATGACGTTACATCAGTACCCTCAACTTTATCTTTCTCTAATAGCGTTAACTCAATTTGAGGAGAAGATTTACTTTTACCTTGTTTCTTGATTAGTATGTTATTGCCATCTACTTTTACTTCATAAGCTGGTTCGGGTTCATTTGCAGGAGGACTTGTCACCTCTCCCGTTCTCACATCAAATTTAGATTGATGCCAAGGACATTCAACTTCATAGCCTTCAAGTGTGCCATCAGCTAGAGGGCCGCCCTCATGGGTACAAATACTGCCAATTGCATAGTATTTTCCATCAACATTGGCAACACAAATATTTTCACCATCGACTTGAACTTCTTTCATCTTGGAAGATGGAATATCCTTTGTATCTGCAACCTGAACAAAATCCTCCTTACTCAATATACAAAGACCATTTTCATTATATTGTCGAAACTTTATAGGGTTTTCTATTTTGAACTTCTAGAGGTAATCATGACTCTACGCTTTGAGCATCTATTTCTCCTTTGGTGTAAGCTGCTATATAGGCTAGCTAGCTCATTTTGATATTTTTTAGTATTTGGTTGGTCCTTATTTTCCCATCCTTGATTGAGGTCTTTATAGTGTCTATCGAAAAATCTGCATTCTCATAAAGAGATGAAACTGGCTCGCTCCTGGTTGTATAATATAAATCATATACCTATGCAATTATTGGCATGATCTCTGTGAGTCTATCCATCATCTAAAAAACACATGAACATATGCCACAAATGATAATCTTTATTTGAACTGTATATACTTTTTTGTTTGCAATTCACTATCTATAATTGTTCACCCGTAACTCTGCTCCATTAAGAATAAAGTAAGACAAATTATTTGAAGCTGATTTTTTCCTTTTCTCCATATACAGCAAATTAACCGATGATTTGTGATTTGTATAATTATTCATTCAAATTCACGATGGTGTTCTGCTTTGATGTGGACTTTAAGCAAGTCTGCCAACGGTCCTTGAATTTCTTTAACACTGTCTTTGAACAATACCATCTCCCTTCCTTCCTTTCTGCAATAGATATTTACCTTCCATTCTTCGTCACCTAGGTTTGGAAAATCTGACCTGTAATGAGCTCCTCTGCTCTCTTGCCGCATCAATGCGCTTCTTATTATGGCCTCACAAGCAATTAGCGAGGATTTTACTTCCCAAGTTAAAACAACATTTTCATCATCAATTTTGAATTCTTTTATAATATTATCTTTAGAATAAAACTCCTTCTTTAATTCCAAAATTCTTTTCAATCCATTTTGGAGCCTGGTCTTTTCTCTTATTATTCCTGCGTTCAGTTTCATTAATTCTTGTATTTCATTACGAAACTTAATGGGCTCCTCAACTATAAATAATCCATCATCAACGAATTCTTTTTGGTTACTATTATTATTAATACTGTTTAGATTTGGTTCTAGTGATGATTGTTTAGCCTTCTGTCTTTCTTCTACTTCCTCTACTAATCTAGCTGCATTTGCCCCAGCAATTTTTCCAAAAACTACTGTATCAAGTAAGCTATTTCCACCTAAGCGATTGGCACCGTGAATCTGACTCATTACTTCTCCAACAGCAAATAAACCCTTGATCTTTGTTCTACACTTCGCATCTACTACGACTCCACCCATAGAATAATGTGCAGTAGGTCCAACCTCCATTTTTTCTTTAGATATGTCTATCCCGTCAAGATTTTTGAACTGTTCGTACATAGTTGGTAGCCTGTCCAAGATTTTTTCCTTTGATAGATGGGTTATATCCAACCAGACACCACCATGCTCAGTACCTCTGCCAGCCAATATTTCATTATAGGCAGCCCGGGCTACTATGTCACGTGGCCCCAGCTCCATTCTTTCCGGATAGTAATTTTTCATAAATCTTTCACCTTTTGAATTTAACAAGATTCCTCCCTCACCACGTATTGCTTCTGTGGCAAGTGTACCCACTGCTTTCTCTGGCCAGACCATTCCAGTAGGATGGAACTGTACCATCTCCATATCTACTAAATCTGCGCCTGCTTCATACGCTAGAGCCACACCTTCTCCATGGTTTTCAAAAATTCTAGAACTACTTACCGCATAGACTCGTGTATATCCACCAGCGGCAAGTATTAAAGACTTGCATTCAAATCTAACAATTTCTTTCTTTTTAAGATCTACGCCAAATGCTCCTGCGATTTCATTTGGATCTTCTCTTTTACCAGTTACATCACCTGATTTTACTAACCTTGTAATATAAACATCTTCTACAATTTCAATTTTCCTCTGACTAACTTGGTCTAAGAGTACGCGAATTATTTCATCACCAGTCCAATCTTCATAAAATACGGTCCTCCTGTAAGTATGGGCACCAAAGAATCGTTGTGTCAGCCTGCCATCTTTTTCTCTATGAAACCTAGCACCCCAATTAACAAGTTCATTTACAGCATCAGGTGCATTCTTGCAAAGTACTTCTACTTTTTCATAATTAGCTAGAAACTCCCCTTCTCTTAGCGTATCGGCAGCATGTATAATCCAGTTATCTTCTGGATCCATAGTACCAAGCGCTGCATTGATACCACCTCTTGCAAGTACTGTATGAGGATCTCCTTTCTTATTCTTGCTAATTATGAGAACATTAGCACCGACATCATGAGCTTCGATTGCTGCTCTAAGACCTGAAGAACCTCCGCCTATAATTAGAACATCGCATGAGCGAGTAGACCTCATATACATATTTTCAGCCAATTTGGATTGTAGAATGTCATAGCGTAATTGAATGTTTGGACAGTCAAGGAATAGTTTATGAAAGTAATTACGGTTCTGATTATTTAAGATGAGTGACTCTACTGGAGATCTTCGATCTCCAGTAGATATTCAAGAGATGTATCAGTTGAATGTATCCTATTGGCGAATCTACTCACCATCTATAGTAAAAGAGTAGCAAATAGACATGTGTTTATTGATATGAACATATTCTGGCTACTGCTGCACTACCTTCATGTGACCACACCACTCAATCTTTCTTCTCATAAGTATTCCATGTACATGAGTTCATCTTCTATTGCTGCAAATAGACCTGATGCAGTATGGCAGCCTATATATCAGTTGATCGGGAAGAAGATTAGTAGTTTAGTTATGGAAGGTAGTAATAATGATAATTCCAACAAAAGGAATAAGGAGGGCGACAACAAGACTAAAAAGAAAAGCAAAAAGGAAAAGAATGTAGATCCTATTACTACCACTACTATTATCGATGACTCGACATTTAGTAAAACTGCAACTTATTGCACCAGAGTCAAGTCATATTCGATGGGTATAACCAAAATTCGAGTCCTATTGGGAAGCGCAAAAGCAACCAAAGCAATTTTTTAAAAACAGTGGATCATACCATTGCTCTGCAACCAGTTCACGAATCTGTACAATGACGATGATCTCAAAATTGAATCGTCTTGATAGTATCAATAGGAAAATAAGGCTGCAGAATATATTTGATCCATACTACTAACTAATATACAGAATTCATGGATATAATCTAGTAAAGATTGTCAACTGACCTATTAGCTAAAGAAGAATATTTGTCATTGCGTAGAGTAAATGAAAGAATCATAAATTGTGAAATGTGTCCACGTTTGACAAAATACATCGGGGAGGTAGGGAAAACTAAAACAAAAAAGTACATGGATCAAGTTTATTGGGCAAAACCTGTTCCATCTTTTGGCGATCCTCACTCTAAATTATTGGTTATTGGATTGGCTCCAGCTGCGAACGGGGGGAATAGAACAGGGAGAATATTTACTGGGGACAGCTCCGGCGATTGGCTTGTAAAAGCTCTGTTTGAAACAGGATTTGCAAATAAACCTACAAGTATATCCAAGGACGATGGATTGATTTTAAAAGACGCCTATCTAACTGCAGCAGCAAGGTGTGCTCCTCCACAAAATAAACCAAATCCATCTGAGATATCAAACTGTTCACAATACCTAATATCGGAAATAGAAATATTAGAGAAGACATCCAAGGTTATTGTCACTCTTGGAAAAATTGCTTTTGATGCATATTGCAGAGTGTGTCATGTTAAAGACTTGAAATTTGGTCATAATTTGATCTATCCTGTGCATAACGATAAAAGTTTGATAGTTTCATATCATCCCAGCAGAAGAAATACTAATACTGGCCTCTTAACATGGCAGATGTGGATTAACATTTTTGAAACAGCAAGATGTATAATAAATAATAATCTATAGCATAGATAGACATTGAGTGATAGTAGCAATGCCATAGGAAAAC
>JAICSL010000082.1 GCA_025936955.1 Nitrososphaeraceae archaeon | reverse complement strand
GGGGTTTCAGCTATTATCTTGATCAAATGTCTAACTGCTATTGCATCCGCAGGTACGATTACTCGAATGTTAGGTATAGCTCTCAAACTTGAAATATCTTCAATTTGTTGATGTGATGCTCCATCAGGCCCAACTGTCAGGCCAGCATGGGAAACAACAAGTTTTACATTGAGATTCGGATAACAAATCGCATTACGAATCTGGTCTAGACATCTGCCCGGTAGAAATGCAGCATAAGTACTAGCAAAGACAATTTTGCCTGCTATTGCAAGACCGGCTGCTACAGAAACAAGATTCGCCTCGGCAATTCCTACATTAAACATTCTATCAGGATATTTATCTCCAAATTTGTTAGTTTTAAGAGAATCTGTGGTGTCAGCTCCGATACAGACAATATTTTGACAAGTTCTACCAATCTCGACTAATGTATCTGCATAGGAACCTCTCATGTCTGCAGTTTTTTTTTTCACTATTTAATAGCATGAAGTTCTCCCTCTATACCCAATTCGTTTGCGAACGGAATCAATATATGTTTACGCGTCTTCATCCAATCGCCTCTTATTCCTATTTTGTCAGCGTGTTGTAAAAGTCTTCTTTCCAAAGCAACATTTGCTTTGTGTCTTAGCTGTATAATTGCGCCATGGATATCAGAGCTACCATATACTGCACTGCCTGCAACTAGAATTCGCGCCCCAGTATCATAGACCTGTTGTAAAGTGGTGGCATCAATTCCTCCGTCAGCCTCTATGTATCCTTTGAAACCGTGCTCCCTTATTTTGCTATTAATCAAGACCATTTTCGGCAGGACTTCTGGTATAAATTTCTGTCCCGCGAAACCAGGATTCACTGACATTATTATCATTACATCAATATCGCCCAAATGTGGATAAAGCCACTCAGGAAAATCTGTAGACGGATTAATTGCGATTCCTGGACTTATGCCATTTAAAATTAATTTCTCTTTTATAAGGATAAATTCACTTTCATTACATGCTTCCACATGTACTGTAATTATGTCACATCTAGCATCAATATATTCTTGTAAGTGATCTAAAGGTTTTTCTATCATAAGGTGTGCATCGAATGGCAGACTAGTTATATGCCGCAACTTCTTAATTGTATCTGCAAAAAAGGTAGTATTTGGAACAAACTTACCATCCATTACATCCAAATGTATAATGTCTGCTCCTCCGCGTTCAGCCCTTCTAACTTTATCTTCATAGTTTTCACGCTCTCCAGCGACAATTGAAGGTGCAATCAAGCATTCGCTTTCAAGCTCTTCTAATAATATTGGTGTGTGTTTTCTAGGTGGAGCTTTGCCATGCCATTGTGGATTATTTGTCATATGCCGAACACCATTTCCTTTAATGGTATTAGCTATAATCACAGTTGATCTATCTCGTACCTGAAATGCTCTGTTTAAAGCATCAATTATCTGTTCAACTTTGTGACCGTTGATCTCAATAACATTCCAATTAAAAGCAGCCCACTTATCTCTCACTGGATCTAAGGGCATTATCTCCTCTGTAAAGCCGTCTTGTTGGATCCGATTGCGATCCAATATTGCAACTAAATTGTCCAGTCTAAACTTGGCAGCTGCCATAGCTGCTTCCCATATCTGTCCTTCATTTGACTCTCCATCACCAATCAATGTAAATACTCGATTTTTTTTGCCATCCATCCGATTAGCAAGTGCTATACCTATTGATACCGATAGACCAATACCCTCAGAACCTCCAGAATATTCAATTCCAGGAACGCTATGACACTTTTGTTCCTCAGTATATCTTACAGGATGGCCCTGCAGTCGAGCACCAAGTTTGCGTAGACTTTTCATTTCATCAATTGGAAAATACCCTGCAACGGACAAGGTAGCATAGAACCCTGGAGCGGAATGTGCTTTTGAATTGACAAAGTAGTCTCTTTCATCCCAACTTGGTCTTGATGGATCGTGTTTCATCGTTCTAAAATAAAGAGCACCCATGATTTCTGCGGCTGAAAACGAAGCCCCAGGATGACCGGAGCCAGCTTCTGCTATACCCTGGATGGCTAACATACGTATATCACGTATTTTTCTTTTTAAATCAAGATATCTCATATTAAAGGCCATAGTTATAACTACCATTGGACGCATTAAATACCATTGGAGAAAGGCTGCATTAGGAAAATAAAAAGATATAGTTGTAGGTCGATTAAATTCTAACAAAACATATAGGAGGGACAACCTATAATTATTTCCTTGTTACCTGTTATAGTAATCAAACTTGAACTGGAATTACTATGTACCTATAATTAGAAGATCAAGAATCACACTACACCTACTTCAGAACACAAATCTATATGTAATATTGATTTAGTTTTCACACTCTCTAAGTGTTCTAGTCGAGACGAGCAGCAAATTTGAAGTAGCGATGTTAGTAGCAAACAAACCATCAAATCAAATTTAACCGTAATTTTCTAATTAAGAAAGTACAATGCTCTTCATATTTCTTTACAATGCTTACAATACTTTAAAATACGCCACAAATTTTAAAAATATAGTATGGTTCAGATCAAAGTAGAGAATGGAAAATCCCTTTATAAACAAACATCACTTTTAGTTATTGGCATTTTTGAGAATGAAAAGGAAAACTTGGAGCTAAACCAATTAGATCCCGAAATACTTTCAGTTATCAAAGAAAATTCAGAAAAAGAATTTGAAGGTACTGAAGGATCGAATTTCGTTTTGCACACAATGGGCAAAGGACCAATGAAGAGAATTATGTTGATTGGCCTTGGTATTAAGGAGGGATTTACAAACGAAAAGGCAAGAATTATTGCAGGAAAGGCTGCTTTACATGCAAAAAATCTCGGATTAACAGAATTTTGTATTATTCCTTTTTCTAAGACAGATGTAGATTTGATAGAAGCAATGTCCGAAGGTATTTATCTTTCTTTATATTCGTTTAATAGATACAAGACAATTAAAAAAGTGGATTCTGATTTTAGTTCTGTCACAATTCTAGTCAATTCTGATGAATCTAAGTTTCAATCTGTAGTAGATAAATCAAAAATAATTAGTGAATCAGTAAATTTTGGACGTGACCTAAGCAATCTCCCTCCTAACGACTGTTCCCCGGCTCAATTAACAAGCTTTGCATTGTCACTTACTAATGAAGATCTAATAAAATCAAGAATTCTAGAACGTTATGAAATGGAATCTATTGGATTATCAGCCATTATATCTGTCGGAAAAGGTAGCAACAATCCACCGAAATTGATAATTTTAGAATATAACGGTACCACTGATAATGAGAAACCATATCTTTTGGTTGGAAAAGCAGTTACTTTTGATACTGGCGGCATTTCGTTAAAACCAGGTGACAAGATGGAAGAGATGAAATTTGATAAATGTGGAGGCTGCAATGTTCTGGCAATCGTGAGGGCAATTGCATTGTTAAATCTTCCCGTAAATGTGGTAGGTATTGTTCCCAGCGTAGAAAATATGCCTTCTGGGACTTCCTATAGGCCAGGAGATGTAATCAAAATGTATAATGGTAAGACTGTAGAAGTTGTAAATACAGATGCCGAAGGTAGGTTGATTCTTGCTGATGCTATGGCTTACGGTATAGATACTTATAAGCCAAAAGCAGTTATCGATATGGCAACCCTAACAGGTGCCTGCATTATTGCCCTTGGTGCGAACGTAGCAGCAATGATGGGAACGAATTCCGAACTAATAAATAAGTTACGAAAATATGGTGAAAGTACTGGTGAAAAAATGTGGGAGCTTCCCTTATTCGATGAATTTCATGAGCAGATCAAGAGCGTCGTTGCAGATATAAAAAATATCGGGGGAAGAGCAGGAGGTGCTATAACTGCAGCAGCATTTTTGTCTAACTTTATCAAAGATGTGCCATGGGTGCATTTGGATATTGCCGGAACTGCGTGGACTCAGGACGGCACTTATGATCGAAGTTATAACCCAAAAGGGGCAACAGGATTCGGAATCAGGACATTAATTAAATTTCTTGAAAATAGTAATAATGAGTTATAGCTAGTTATTGTTACCATAAATCAGATCTATTTTTTGGATAGAAGTTGATTATATGCTTACCATACTCTAGAAAAATGCTGATCTAAAGCAATAGAACGGATTCCAGTTGATAATAAATCTAAACTAGAGTGGGATAACAAAATCGAAAGTATAACCTATATTGATCCATAGGAAATATACTATCTTAGCATCTATTAGGTTATTTAAAGCGACTATCACTTACCATAAAATTCCCCTGAAACGCATAACAAATATTATCAGAATGAAAACGTATGAACATACTCATCTGATAGATATGTTGTTATGGGCTCTAATAAAACAAGTTAATTGCAATACCTTGGAAAAAAGCTAATTCTGTATTGCTAGATAAGATAGTACACATGTTATCCAGGATGAAAATATACTCGTATATTAAATATATTGATACTCCATTTATTATAATTGAAATAGTGTTGCCCGTATTTCCATTGCAAAGTTTTATCGATGGGTTGTCATCTCTTGGAGTTGACTGTAAAGTTGGTAATTTTTATTATGATATATCATATGTTATACGTCCTTACCTTGAAAGATGGTTATTGCATAGAGATGGTTTTGTAAAGATACATGGAGAAAGTATTGACTATATAGGTATAGAAGATGTAATGCGAATGGGCCCATTTTACAATGCTTATTGTATAATAGAGAACAGGCATATAATAGAAGATGATTATAATGCCCACAAGTTATTGGATGCTGAACCATACTTCACCTTATGTGATGGACGGGTCACTAGGCTGGGTTGGAGCGGGGGAGTACTTGCAGGGATTCTTACAAAAGATAGTACACTTTATAATTTGTTTAGTATGAATATAGCGAATGAAGAGACAAGAAAGCTCTCTGTCAAGGTAGTTAACTTTGCCTGTATTGTCGAAACGCGTATATGGGATCCTTCTGGACTACTGTCAGTCTATAAAATAGTTGATCGTATAGGCGTGAATATTCGTGAACTACTAAAACAGATTCATTTAGGCGACGACGCAGATATTTGAGAATTTTTCTGTTACTTTTAATGATTTTGAGCAATTTAGTCACCGTTCTATTGATATATCGTGTTCAAAATAGTAACTAACTTTTTTTATTTTTAGCTATACAAGTAAGTAATATTAAGAATTCATCAGCAGTTATATAGCCTTGGTTCAAAAAATGTATTAGTCATCTATGTACTATTATACCTTTAATGAACGTCAAGACTATCATGTTTATATTAAGTGATACCAGCACTGCTGGTTTCCAACCGCTCACGCAGGTCAGTATTACAGCAGCGACGATAGGTTTGACTTCCGGGTTCGGAATGGGACCGGGTCGCGCCCTATCACTATGGCCGGCTCTAGTATTGAACATCATAAGGGTCAAATTAACCTTCCTATATACAAGCATGAATATGACATGATGAGGAGAGGGAAAGTGTACATAAATCCACACAATTGTTGTCTTTACGATAATTAGAACAATTTGCATATGTCAACGTAAAACCTATACCCGAGTACATTGTCCTGATTTATCTAAGTATGCAAATATTATTCTCTAATACTAAGTAAAGAATCGACGAATAGCACCAATTTTAGGGTAGATGCTACTATGAATCAAATAGAAATATTATAGTGTAATGCTAAATGTAACAAAGAAGGTTATACTAAAATGGAATATGCTCAAGGCCATCTGGATACGGTTATGAATGACAGCTTTGTGTGGACAGATATTCGAAACCCTACACGAAATAATATGAAAATCCTTGAACAGAATTACCATTTTCATGAGCTAGATATTGAAGATTGTTTATCTAAAATACAACTTCCTAAAGTAGATAAGTATGAAGATTATGTTTTCATCATACTTCACTTCCCTGCCCTACAGAAAGATAAAAGTATATTCAAGTTTAGTCAACTGTCAATATTTATAGGACCAAATTATCTAGTGACAGTTCATCAGGGAGATCTCAAACCGCTCCTAGAGATGTTTGAACTATGTAAACAAAGTAGTACTCAGCGCCAAGCTCTTATGGGCAAGTCCCCCGGTTACCTTCTTCATAGCTTGATTGATTCTCTGGTTGATGATCTCTTACACATATTGATGAAAATAATGGGGAATTTGGATGATATTGAGGATGTAGTATTTGATGATACTAAATCTGATGCTAAAGAGATCTCATTTTTGAGAAGAGAGATAACAGCACTAAGACGTATTGTTATTCCACTCAGACGAACGGTATTGAAAATGATAAAAGATATACAAAAATTCTCAGAAGATGATCTCTCGCCATACTTTGCTAATGTAGAAGATCACATTGACAAGGTCCTAGAAACGCTAGATGAGGCCAAAGAAACCATAGAGATCTACAAAGATACCGACTATATGCTAAGTACTGAAAGATCAAATAAAATTCTAGCAGTCCTCACAATCCTTTTTACTCTCTCACTTCCGGCTACAGTTCTATCGACAATTTATGGGATGAACATTAATTTACCTGGCTCCCTTGCTCAACCTTGGATATTCCTTGGACCATATACCACTTTAATTATATTAGTTGTGGCATCAGTTATATCTACCTTAGTGATGCTTTGGTATTTCAGTCGTCTGGGATGGGTTAGAATGTATGATTAACTTTATCTTATTAATTTAATAGTGTTAGTCTTATAATTACCAAATTATCACAAAAGGATATAATGAAACCAATTATAGATAGTAGTTGAAGCCTTACTTGATTAAAGGATAATCCTAAACTTGAAGATAGAGAAACGAATATTTTTGGATTTAAGACCTTCTGAAAGAAGTATGGAATAGTATGTATTGCATTGAATAAAGCCTTTATCTAGTAAAACTCAAAATATAATTAGTTCTTGCGGTGATAGACAGTCAGGTTTATAATAGAATAGTTATGCTTGTCTAGAATACCACTGAACATTTGTATTCGCTAGTGTTGATAAGATTAAATACTATTTTATCTCTAACCAAATAGTTGCAAACAGCTCTACGAAGAGTAGGCGATTACATTATACGCCGGTGCGAAACACAGGATCTTGGCTCAGTAATCAATATTAATATGCTTAGTCTACCTGAACATTATTCCGATTACTTCTTTGAATCTATTCTTAGGGAGCTACCTGAAGCTTTT
>JAICSL010000398.1 GCA_025936955.1 Nitrososphaeraceae archaeon | reverse complement strand
CAATTGTTTTTTTGGAAGTTGTGGTTGTGACCATTGAAATTGTTGTTGAAAACTGCATGAGCTGATTGGCCAATTCCTGCAAAAACTAATCCTGCAACTGCAAATACTGCAACTGCTAATATGCTGACTTTAACTATTGTTGATGTCATTGTAACTATAGTATATATTATGCATTATATGAAGATATAATTTAATTATATTTTATATAAAACAATATTTATTGTAAATATTATATTAATAACATAATAATGAATAAATCTTATAGAACAAAACTTTATGATAATTAAGATAAATCAACACATTTATGGCATTTAACCCACAAATGGATAAATTTGTCAATCAAGATAAATATTAATATTAAGCTTCTATAAATTGAGATCTTTTAAAAATCGATAGAAAAGTTTTATCATCAACAGCGTGTAACTCTTACCTAGAAGCCAAATAAATCGGTCAAAAATTCTTTACTGCATAATTCCTAAATTTCTTACTGTACGACAAGTAAATCTTATTTCAAACGAAAACCTATTCTTACCTCTTTTCTCTGTTTTTAAGAAGCATTTATTCTGCTGTTACCACTGATGATTTCGTTCCTTTCGTGCTACCGTCAATAATATCAGAAATCGTATCATTCAAGCTGTTTTTTCTTAAGTTTACAATTGTGTAAATAAATGATTAATCATTAATGTAAAGAGAGCGTGCTGATTTAGATTTGTTGATATCTAAAACTTTGAGTATGAAATAAAAAATACAACAATAATTTTGTTGATGAAACCAAGCATTGTTAGTTTATAGGAGAGTATACAACTGGTAACAACATAGTCCCATCCTATATGTTTGTCTTGAATTCTTATCTTCTTTTTTCTAAACTTATCGCAGATATACTCAAAGTAGGTAAGATATGGTAAGTCGGAGTTAGTGAAACACCATTGTATCTTTTTTGCCAATTCTTTCAATATGAGGACGATCGCTGTATCAATGTACTTATCATTCTATCTTATGAGACCTGATTTTATGTATGGGAGTTCAGAAAGGACAGCAGGTCGGCATTGATATGATCTTGATGCGTGGCTGTGAGGCCGTGCGGTGCGCCTGGATAAAATATTTGTCTAGTGCCTTTGATAAGTCTCATCGACTTGACTGCCAAGTCCTTGATGGGAACAATCTGGTCGTCCTCGCCACGCATGACTAGAGTCGGAACATCTATTTGCTTGAGATCCTCTGTGAAATCTGTATCGGAGAAGCTTTGTTGCTTTCGTAGGCGTTCTTGAGACCAGCCTGCATACTCCACAGCCAAAACTGATCCACGATCCATTGAGATACCTGTGCTCTGAGCTGAAGCACCATAGAATGGTATAGTTAGGTCTTTGTAGACTTACGTAGGTTTTCCTATTACAGCTAAAGACGGTAATGAAACTATAGTACCTGATGCCCTTGTGGATAATTTGATTATAGCAGGTAATGAATCTGAAGTGGCTGCACGGTTTAAAGAACTTTTGTCAACAGGCTTGGGCGAGCTGAT
>JAICSL010000179.1 GCA_025936955.1 Nitrososphaeraceae archaeon | reverse complement strand
TAATCATATTTCAGTGTGTGTTCATTCCATGAAGCCGGTTCAGACACTTTTCCAATTGGATACCTTACAAAGATATGCTTGTTTTTCAAGTCTATTGATTCTATATCGGCTTGATAAAAATTGGCCTTATTACAAAAAGATCTAATCGGGGTCACGATATGTCTTGTCTCTATCATCCCTGAAGCAACTTCAGGAAGCATAGGGGTAAAGAGAAGAAAGTTATCTTTACTTACCAGCGTGATACTTATACGTTCATTATTTTTGAATTTCTTTTCTAACCTCTTTAATACCTCTATTCCTGCAAACCCACTACCCAGTATCATAATATGTTTTGGGTTAGAAGAATCCCTCCCGGAAAATGAAGATGCATTTTTAGCAAATGTTATCTTTTCTGTCATATTTTGTCCTGAACTAACGCATGTTATCATTATTTTTATCGTGTTCTCCTTTTCTATTCTTTTCTTTTCTATTTTACTCTATTTACTCCACATGGTGATAATCTACCAATTTGTCGTAAAACCTAACTGATTTGATGTTTGTGAATTCTATCATACCATATCTGGATAGCTCTCTGCCGTATCCACTTTTCTTTACTCCACCAAATGGAACACGAGGATCTGAAATCACTACATTGTTTACAGTAACTATACCTGCTTGAATTTGTTCTGCGTATCTCTCTGCTTTATCAATATTTTTAGTCCATAAACTGGCTCCAAGTCCATATTCAGAATCATTTGCTAACTTTATGGCCTCTGCTTCACTATCAACTGTAATTATTGGTGCTATGGGACCAAATACCTCTTCTTGGGCTATTCGCATTTTAGGAGATACATTTTTGATAATTGTTGGGGCATAAAAATAACCCTTGTTCATTACTCTCTCACCTCCTGTAATTACTTCTGCACCGCTCTCAACGGATTCTCTGACTATTGCCTCTACATTTTCTAAACTAGTTCTATTGACCAGTGGTCCGATATCTGTTTCATCTGAAAGAGGATTTCCAATTTTAAGTTTCCCTACATTTTGAGTAAATTTTTCTATGAACTCGTCTGCTATCTTCTTTACTACGATGAAACGTTTTGATGCTATACAGCTTTGTCCACAATTTATAAATCTGCCTTTTACTGCACCAGCTGAGGCCTTTTCTATATCGGCATCGTTACATACTATGAAAGGATCACTTCCTCCTAATTCTAATACACATTTTTTTAGATGAGACGAGGCTCTTTGTGCTACCTTTGTTCCAGATAAAACGCTTCCAGTGAATGTTACTGCACTAATATCTTCAGAATCAATGAGTGTTTCTGCAACACCAGAATTACCAACGATAGTTTGAAAGACTCCTTCTGGTAGACCGATTTTTTGGAAAGTATTTTCTATTTCAATACCGCATTGCATTGTGGCGCTTGCTGGTTTCAATACAATGGTATTGCCGACCATCAGGGAAGGAGCCGCAAACCTTAATGCTTGCCAATATGGATAATTCCAAGGCATTATACTTGCTATCGTTCCAACTGGTTGAAATGATATTATGCTTTTCCTTGCATCGGTGTTGACAACTTCATCTTTAACAAAAAGCTCACCATTATCTGCAAAGTACTCCATAACCCAAGCACATTTTTCCACTTCTGATCTGGATTCTTTAATCGCTTTTCCCATCTCTAATGTGGCTGTCTTAGCGAGCATCTCGGTATTCTTTCTAAGCTCGTCTGCAAAATCATGAAGAAAATCTATTCTTTTACTTATATCCCTCTTCCATTCCCCAAACGCACTTTTGGCTTTTCTTGTTTTAGATTTTATTTGTTCGCTGTTTACAATGTTATACTCATTTAGAATTTGCTCTGTTGTAGGATTTATTGTCTTTATTAGATTATTATTTTCTACAATTGTACTTGATTTCAAGGATTGATCACTCCTCTGCCAGTGATTTTTCCATTTTTCAGTTTAGATAGTGCTTCAGTAGCTTGGTCAAGCTTGAATCTCTCTGAAATAACAGGCTTTATCACTCCTCTTTTTGCGAGTGATACGAGCTCAGCCATTTCACTAATGCTTCCAGTGTATGATCCAATTAATCTATAGGCTCGTGTTGGCATTGTAACCAAGTTCAATTTTAATTCACCACCAAAAAGCCCAACAAGAACAATTCTGGCTCTTTTCCTGACCATTTGCATGTCAGTTTCTACAGTTTTCGATGCATTGACGAAATCAATTATTGCGTCCACACCCATTCTATCAGTTAACTCCAATACAGTTTTTACGGGATCGTATTTTTTTGAGTTAACAATATCATCAGCACCATTCTTTTTTGCAATATCTAATTTTTCGTCATCTAAATCTATGGCGATTATTCTAGCACCTGTAACTCTCTTTGCTAGCTGTATAGCCATCAAGCCCAACCCTCCTGCACCAACGACAAGAAGATTATCATTTGGTTTTAGATCCGCATTTCTTACTGCGCCATATGCTGTAAGTGCAGAACATGATAAAGCAGCGCTTGCATCTAAGTCGACTTCCTCGTCTAACTTAACTAGGTATTTGTAACTAGGGACCAATACGTAGTCTGCGTACCCGCCGTTCGTATAGACTCCCAAAGACCTCGGTTTATCACATAAATTTTCTAGTCCTATTCTGCAAGCAGGACATAATCCTTCACCTATCCAAGGATACACTATGACCTTGTCATTTTTATTAAATCCACCAGCTTCCTCCCCCATACTTTCCACAGTTCCAGCTATTTCATGACCGGGAGTAAGAGGATATTTTACTCCTCTGTCTGTAGTTTTCAAGAATTGACCGTTTGGACCCTCATACCCTCCTTCCCATAGATGAATATCGCTATGGCAAACTCCAGCCGAATTTACCTTAATAAGAATCTGTGATCCCCTGGGTTTGGGAGTTTCGAGCTGTTGTATTTCTAGAGACTCTTTAGGCTTAACTATTTGTGCTGCTTTCAATGTACCTTTAAGAGGATCTCTAAAGATAAAAAAGGGACGCACCGCATTGCAAGAGTTTGAACGTATACTTTGTTTGTTAAAGCGCTGCGGGATTTTGAGCGCATATGCATTCTATTGCAGCAGTTTGCATTCTGCTAACTTTCTCTTTTTAGTACATTTTCTATAATAAAAGGTGGGCATTGAAATAAAAATACCTTGGCTACTAATACCTCTACAGTAAATATTGTAACAGAATTTTTTCTGTCCGCCAATTCAATTGTATATTGTACTCTCAAAAGGCAATAACATTTCATATCTATTCATGATATAAATATGATAAAGGAAAAAAATGGTAAAACCACGGATAGATAGGATGAGAGCTTTATACAAACAATCTCAAAAGCTCAAACTGATCCACTTCTTTAAAAGCTCTCAAGCGAATACAACATTTAAAATCTATCATGTCCCTAGTCAACACAATGTGTAATAGAAACAAGCTTTGTAGCACAAAATACAAAATTAGTAAGATGAAATATGCAGGAGTATGATAGATAATAACTATGAAAAAAGATTGGGAACAACCAACAGAGGATCCTGATCTCAGGACACAAACCATTCTTGTATTGCAAGGTGGAGGTTCTCTAGGAGCATACGAATGCGGCGTTTACAAATGCTTGTATAAAAAAGGAGTTAAGTTTGATATTCTGGCAGGATCTTCTATTGGAGCTATAAATGCATCGATAATATGTTCAGCTCAAAATGCAGATAGAGACGTGGCTGCATTATTGGAATCTTTTTGGTTATCTTTAGCAGAAAACATTAGTCCGCCAAATTTGCTTTTATTGTCTTCTCCATTTATTTCGTCAGACAAAATGATGGCCATTTGGTCTTCTATGTATTCAAGCTTTTATGGCAATCCAAAAGCGTTTTTGCCCAAATGGTTTATGCCCGATTCTCCTGATTATTTCTTACCTTTTAAATGGACCTATCTTTATGATGTTACTCCATTAAAAAAAACTTTGACACGATATGTAGATTTTGATAAATTAAGGAAAATTAGCTTAAAAGGTAATCCTAAAAACAGTAACGAATCAAACCACAATCATAGTAGGCTTATTGTAACTTCGACAGACGTACAGAAAGGAGAACCTGTTATTTTCGATACTGCTCAAATGGATATCGATGTAGAAGATATAGTTGCATGTGTAGGATATCCCTTTTATGGTATAAGGTGGAGCGAGAAAAATGGTAGGCATCTCTGGGATGGAAGTTTGCTTACCAACACGCCGATGCTAGAAGTAATAAGACGTTCGCCTCAAGCAGACAAGAAGTTTTATATCGTCGATGTATTTCCACGACAACAAGAAGATCTTCCTTCAAATATGGTAGAAGTGTGGCATAGGGCGAGAGACATTATATTCATGGATAAAACAGACAAGAATATAGAGATGCTAAAGATAAATGAAAGGTATATCGATTTATTGAGAAAAATGTATCAGTTAATGAATGTAGAAATTAAAACTTCAGATGTTAACACGAAGGACAGACTCAAAGAAATAGAGTCCGAATATAATGTGCTTGTGAAAAGAATTGGAAGATCAATAAAAGAACTGATAAGAATAGGGCGAAGAGAAACACTTCATTATTTATTAGAAGATGCTGACTTT
>JAICSL010000388.1 GCA_025936955.1 Nitrososphaeraceae archaeon | reverse complement strand
TCAGATTACATTAATGAACGATCCCAAAGTCTAGAAAAACTAAATTGAGAATCATCAAGCAACAAACAAAAAGTATCTCCTTATTTCAATAAGCTATCAAGAATTTTAGAACAAATAACATCCTCTGATTTTTAGAAGTTTTTGTGTTAAAACCTACATGAAGGTCTATCTCAGCTTCGTCGCGGGCTATGGATAAATGAGACGAATAAACTACCCAACTTTGTATAAATTTTTACAGATTGTTGATTCAAGTTGAAGATAGGCAAAAGATAGTGTTTTTTAACTAGTAACATTTTTGAACAAAAAATTATTAAGAACTTAAATTTGATTCTGATCATCTAAAATTTATTCTTTTGCAAATCCATAATACTGATAGAGGCATAACCTTCTCTAGTAGTTCTACTGACAGCCATATTATACTCAAATATTCTGGATGAATATTCCTCTAGTATAGGCATCATATCATCTATAGATTTGCTTGCGTAGAATCCCGGGCAGTCACCAGTTAATTGAAATGTTGCATGTACCACGGGTACTCCTTGGTGGGATTCTAACCATGAAGCAAAAGGATAAAGCCAGCACACTCCAGGCTTCTGAGGATGTAACTTACAAGATCCATTTACATCTAGGTGCTTACAGGGTATCGGGACCCCATCATCGACTTGAGTTTCCTGATCTTTTCGCTTTAACGAGAGTGTCGTAAGATTTGTTATAACATTGCCAAATATCTCTTGTTCTTGCCAGCTTGAGATTATTGTTTCTCTCTTGACAAACTCCGCTTTTGAATCATAGCCCATCTTCTTAGCGATGTTTCTTATATCATCTTTTGTAAGTGGAAGTCTGCCTTGTCTATCGCAACAATTGTGGCAATCCGGCCAAAGACACTTCCATAAAATATAAAGTTTGTCTGACGTTAACATGGGAATGTGAAACATTACTTTGTTTACAGAGATTGGAGTATCAATCACATCGTTTCTCTTTCCGAGATGAAGTTCATAAACTTCAGGCTCAATTTTCCACTTGTTTGAGAGCAAATTCAAAGACTTTTCAACTGCATTTTCAGACATAGACGGATCATACTATAGGACAAATTTAAATTAAATTATCACTGTCATAAGATATCTCTCCCAAAATAAAGAAAAGATGAGAGGATATCAATGTCTTATTAGTGGAAATGCCATAAAAAGGTATAAGATGGTACTTTATTAAGACACTCGATTATATATTACATATTTGTGTCAATATATGTCACCAGGTGACAACATTTCGGGATCGAGCCTGATAGTATCTAAGCATGAATTGAAGAGATGGACTGCTTACCAGCCAGAAGATATTTGACTTTATCTCAAATGAATTGGCTTGTAGAGAGTGCTGCCTTTTATTTTGCAGAACGCACTATTAAATAATTTTCAGACTTCTATGTAATAAAGAAGAAAAGAAAGAAATTGTCGAGTCATTACTGACGGATCAAATTTCAGTCCTCACTAATAAGAAATAGTAAGAACAAAGGCGGGTCTCTCGCAGACTAGAGGGAAAGGATTACCTAAGCATTTGATATATACTCTATGCAAAGTGAATAGTTCTATCAATCTATACTTTATTAACTCCAAGGGTTTACTTCAAAGAATTGTAACCAAAACTCGGTCCTGATGAGTGGCGATATTCTACAACTGGTTTTGTAAATGTATCTA
>JAICSL010000296.1 GCA_025936955.1 Nitrososphaeraceae archaeon | reverse complement strand
TCTCTTTCGCAGATAGATTTAGGCCGTCTATGACAGTAAGGGAATCTGAACATCTATCTATCTTTCTGAGCAATAGAACTGCTATTCTGCGTCGTCATCCAGTTATATAATATGGTTTGTATCTTGATTAATAAATTAATTGTGTTGATATATAGATTTCATATTTTGTCATTCAATAATATCCCTTGTTTGTTCAAGGAATCACTAATCACCTCATCCCTAGAACTTTGCATATATCATGAGGCTATCTGGTGAATTTTATAGTATTGGATAATCATTTTCTGAATAACTTCAATATTTATAAGGTAGAATATCTATCGGCTCTCCATGAAATTCCTTTTGATAATATTATAAAACTAAAGTAGTGCACATCTTCGTAAGATTGAACAATGTTTCTTTCATTTGCTTCTGATGCGGTATGGTTAACTGCACTCAAGAAAAAATCCTGTCAAGTCTTCATATACCAAGTTTCAAGCACTATTTGCCACATCAATTGCTTTATTCAGAATTGGGGCTTTGTATGAACACATTTTAATGTCGTACATAACGTATAGATATTGTCATATATAACACTAGTCTCTTCGAAATGCGATCCAGCGGGCAGGAATATGGTAAATTATTTGAGGAATGCAAAAGGTTTTTCCTTCTGGGATCCTAAAACCAATTCGTTTGAATCAAAATTTATCAAGAATATTAAGCTTCATATCTCAAATTTTGATTTATTAAATTTAGAAGAACTGGATAAAATATTTCCTGAATCTCGGGTCTACGTTTTTCTTTCAAAACACTGTTCAAAAAGCCGAATTCCTGCTTTGACGTGTCATTTTCCTGGCAATTTTTCCGAAAATGCCTATGGAGGAAATTATGCGGAGTTGGCAGTGGCATGTCCCTTTTTACAAAAGCAATACATTAAAGAGGTTATTAAGATCAGATCATTAATCCCAGATTACCAAATAACTATTGAAGCTACACACCACGGTCCCACTTCCCTTAATAAGCCAGTCATATTCGTAGAAATTGGATCAACGGCCTTGGAATGGAAAGATGAAAAGGCGGCTACTATAGTATGTGATTGTCTACTAAGAGCAATTGATAGAGGTTTAGGCCCTTGCGCAAAAGTTGGAATAGGACTAGGAGGGACACATTATCCTGTAAAGTTGAATAAACTATTGGTAGAATCTGAATATGGTCTTGCAGCTGTAGCTGCAAAACATAATCTGAAATCAATTGATGAATATATGTTAAGACAAATGATTATTAAAAGCGCAGAAAGAGTCAGATATGCAATTGTAGATTTGAAGGGACTTGGAAATGAAAAACATAACGTACTACAGCTGTTAGAAAAGACAGAGTTAGAGATATTAAAAATCTAGCTATGACAAATAATAGAATTTACTATTCTTTATAATTCATAGTTTTTAAACTGAAAGATGTGTGATATATTATTCAGTAATTTATAACATATCAATTTATTCAGTAGTACCATCATATAACTGACCAAATGTAATAAGAGAATGCATAATGAACGCATAGAAACGTTCAATGTTGTCACAGTGTTTTTAGAACACAATGGGAAAATTCTGATTCTAAGACGTAGTCAAAAAACCAAAACTATGAAGTCAAAGTGGGCTGGAATAAGTGGATACATTGAAAATGAAGATCCTCTGGAAAGCGCCTTAAACGAAATTCGAGAAGAAACTGGACTAACAAGCGATAAAATAAAACTTAGGCAAATAGGAAGGGCTCTAAAGGCAGTTGAAAGTGACAAACCCGGGATAGTATGGATTATTCATCCTTTTCTTTTCGAATCATGTACAAATTTAATAAATACCAATTGGGAGCACGATTCTTATGAGTGGGTATTTGCGAAAGAAATTCAAGAATATGAAACCGTTCCAAAGTTAAAGGAAGCTTTAGATAATGTGCTGAACATTGTAGAACAAGAATAGGACTGCCACGATGTAAAAGCGTCCGATTATTGGCAATTATAATAGTCACTGTTTATTGATGAATACATGTTGGTATCTACTTAAATGAAATTATGTCTAAAGAAGAAGACAAAGTTTCTAGGTTTTAGTTTTTTATATCGATCTATAGCTGAATCTGCCACCTTATCTTTCCTGTTATTCTGTCCTGAACGCCATCCTATGACCACAAGCATAATCATACCGGCTTGACATCAAGCAGACAACAAATATTAATCTCATACCACCATAGATGTCAAAACATTGTAAATCGATATTGAACCAGAGTCAATCTCAAATCTGCATCTTTAGAAAATTATCATTTGGGGGCCTTCACTATTTGTTAGAGTTTTGTTTGTCACCTTGTTCATTCTTTCATATATTCGCTGTACATTTAGTTCTACTTACTCCATTTGTGGATCCAAACTAATGAGTTGGTTGAATTTTTTAAATGAGAAATAACCTCTACAATCCAAAAGTCAATGCTTTTCCTATTTAGTATCCTACACTCTACAATCATTTGTTACTATTAACTTGTAATTATTCGTTGTACTCCTGTCAAATTGTGTGTATCGATTTCGTTACTTTGTTTGATGTACCGATTTACCTATCAATAGTTACAATATTTTTTCAGAGAAAAATATGGTGCGGGAAATTTGATGGATTGTTACAATATCTTCCCTTACAAATGATAATTGTTCAGAGAAGCATTCCGTATCCATTGTTGTGTTAGAAGGAAAACTAATGGAATGTAGTCATGCCTGATCCATAAAAGGAATATCATTAGTAAAAAAGCTCGAAATGCATGAGAAAACAAACAAAATAATATCATG
>JAICSL010000391.1 GCA_025936955.1 Nitrososphaeraceae archaeon | reverse complement strand
TGATTTGTATTGGCAGAATTGATAAAGAATATTTTATCAGTAAAAGTCTGTTTATTACTCACCTCAGCCAGGATAGATTGTGGAAAAAATAATATAAGCGTGGTTAAGATCACAACAACAATTGCTTTGAAGAGCAGCACTCTACTATATATCATTTCTATCAGTCCCTCAATAAGACCTTTAAAGATCTCTCATATATAGCAATCTTACCATGGTACAAGATGTTACCTATTCACTTTATGCAGCTTATCTTAATTCATGAATTAAGACGATGTTGAAAAATTTGAAATGATCAAGGGATTTCAATTACACAATGATATCCTGACTTAATCATTGATTTGTCAATATTTGACTCTATTTCACGTTTTAATTTACTTTACTACCATTACAGGACATGTGGCATATGTTACAACACCCGATGCAACACTTCCGAGCAACATTCTTTTGAACCCTGATCTTCCTCTTGTTCCAATTATTATTAAGTCGATATTTGTCTGTTCTGCGTATTCTACTATAGCCGCATCGACCGATATCTGGGCATCGATAATCTCATTTCTTAATTGAACCGCCTCTCGTTGTGCTATTTCATTAACTTTATTAAACCACTGCTTAGATTCATGTACGTCTTTTTCTTTTGCTTGTTTTGATGAATTAGGAGAGGCCGCCAAGCCAAATGAGGAAAGTGAATCATGTGTAATCGTTAATGCTGTTAGTTGAGCATTATTCTTTTTCGCTATTTCCACAGCATAATTTGCGGCCTCCATTGATGCCTCTGACCCGTCGATCGCAAGAAGTATTTTACAAAACCTTCCTCTGACTTTGGACAATTTATTCTATATTTTCTATAGATCTTAAAAAACTCATCTTAACAATTTGCTATTTTATTCCTTAACATTTATCAAATTATTTGGCTAAAGAAGCGAATCGATTGTTAGTGTATCGAGTTGTTAGAAACATACGGGGGTTTACTCTCAAGGTGTTATTTTTTTAATTGAACATAGACTAAGGGACTGCAATTGGCAAGGTGGGTTCAATAGTATTAATATGAACTCGGTTTGTCTATAAATTTCAAATCTCTCGCTTTTATCTGTTCGAGTATTAAATCCAAGTCCTTAGGGCTAATTTGCGGCCTGTTCTTAAACAATGAGTGAATCGGTGCTGCTCCATCTGCAATAGTTCTGGGAATTATGTGAACATGGACATGTGGGATTTCCTGACCAGAATCAGTACCGTTATGTATTACTATAGTTGAAGCTTTGACTCTAACCCCTTGTTCCACGACTAAAGTCATTCTCCTTAGTAAATCAAACAATGCATCTGAATCCTTTTTTTTCATATCTTGGACCTTTGAATAATGTGATTTTGGAATAATTAGAGTATGTCCAGCAGATAAAGGAAAGGCATCCAACAAAGCAATAGCTTCATCGTTCCGACGAATAATTCTTGCAGAAATATTCCCGTTGACAATTTTACAGAAAACACAATTGGAATCTAACACGAAGATAGCACGTGATTGTCGCAAATAAATACTACTGGAAAACCATTTTCGAGACTAATTAATATGAGATTATTTGTCGATAACATGACTTGCTGGTAGCTTTCGAATATATGAATGTGATGTTAACGATTTTGTGGAGATATT
>JAICSL010000312.1 GCA_025936955.1 Nitrososphaeraceae archaeon | reverse complement strand
ATTCCAGTTCTTGCCAGTAGTTCCACTAGAAGAACTCGGATTTACGATTAAGGCTGTTTCAGTATTAGTAGTGGTAGCAGCACTAATAGGATTTTCGTTTTGTTTGCTCATGATGTATATTATATCCGATATCATTTTAGATGCTTTAATAATATAGCTGAACATGTGACTATAAAGTCTAATAGAACAATAATCCTACAGTCAATTCTTTGTAATCCTTAGTCGAATAGTTATTTCTTCATCTATCTTCAGCAGCAATATGAATTCCATCTCCTAACTTGCTTTGCTTTGTTTTGTTTTGTAATGGTGGTTTATTGTTATTTTTTAAATCTTCTGCTATCGATATAGCCTTCGGTTGTTACTGCTCATACTGCGGTTTATGCTCGTTTGCCTCACGCTCTGACTTATATTCTTTTGTTCTTTGTTCTATGGTGGACTTTAACCATTTTGACCTTAACAGTGTCTATAGTAATTAAGTAGTCTAGACCACAATGTAGTGCTATATACCTAGGTGAACTAATATCGTTAAATTCAGCCTTCCATTCTAAGTGTGCTCCACATTTGTTACATTCGGAATCTGTGTGCATAGCGAAGCGACGATGGCATATTATTTCCCTGTTGTTGTACTTTCGGCATTTCCTCAGCATCAACCACTAATAGTCTTTCAAAACTGGATCTAGCAGAAATTCAGGAACAACACTGAAGGCTTATTTTTGAACATCATCTTTTGATAGTCAGGTCAGCTTCTTTAACTTTCACTACCTAGTGCACCATCTCTTTAGAAATCTCCCTGCTGATTTGGTATCTTTGAATATCCTATCTTCTGATATCAAGTCTTTAAAATCGTCTATAGCAAGAGGAGATGTATTCAATGTAACAATAGACTGAATACCTGCATCGTTAGCTGATTTTATCCCAAGTGGAGCATTCTCTACTACCAATGCCTCAGTATTGTCTAAATTTAGCCTTTGTAATGCTACCTTGAATGGGGCAGGATCAGGCTTTCCTTTTCCTTCAAGTTCATCACCATTCATAATTAGATCAAAATTATCTTTTCCAAAATCCTGTTCAATAATAGTGTCAACCTCTTGTTTTGCTGCACCGCTTACAACAGCTTTCAAGCAGCCTCTTAAATCATTAATTATTAATTCCCTTACATCATCGTATGGTTTCGGTACTATATTCATTTCTCTGAATATTTCTTTTTTTCTTTTCGCTACCTCTTCTGATTTCTGGTGGGACTGATTGTCTTTCTTGTTGCTATCATTAACAAAATATCCTTTTAGTTTGAATATTTCTAGGGCCATTTCTTCAACAGGCATTCCTTCAAGTAAATAGAACGTCCTTTTATCCAAATCGATACTAGTTATTTCTTCAACAGCAGCCTTCATCGCTTCGTAGTGAAATGGCATTGCATCTACCAACACACCGTCCATGTCAAAGATTATGGCCTTCATATATAATACCAAAAGAACAATAAAAAGACATTAATAATAATCAATTGATGTGTAATTACCGTAATTGTACGGCGTAATTGTATCAGTTATACTGCAGCTTATGAGAAATGGTATTTGGCATCTTAATATAGACTTTAGAATTATATTCATGAGACCCGTGCTTTTCTGTCTATATACGACAAGGAAGGAAATGCAACGGATTGACTAATTTTCAGTTCTTTCTTCGTTCTGATAAAGTTGAATTCTAATACCGTTAGGATCACGTATGAGAATTGCATTTGCTGAAAAACTATTACTTGAGGTAATATTGTTATATCGTGATAGATGTTTGATCATTCTATCAAATTCTTCTGCATTTGGTAATTCTATACCGAAATGGTTCAACCCCACGCTTTCTGGGGAAGCCGGTAAGATGTTGGTTCCAAGCCACGTATTAGTTGCAATATGGTGATGGTATCTGCCAGCAGCAAAAAAGTATGCACTAGGATATGTAGTAGTTAAATTTAATCCTAAAATTTCATGATAAAACTTCATTGCATTTGATAAATTCCTCACGTGTAAGTGTACATGACCAATTACAGTACTTGCAGGCATTCCAGTCCATCCATTATCAGTTGATTCCTTGAGTAAGTCTTTTGTGTTCAGTGGTAATGTCGCCATTTGCAAACGTCGGTTATCGTTATTGTCATTTCTGCTATTCCATTTCCACTCAGATTGAGGTCTATCACTATAAATCTCAACACCGTTAAAGTCTGGATCACGAATGTAAATGGCTTCTGATACTAGATGATCAGCAAGACCGTCAAAATGGACTTGGTCATGTTTGGCACTCAGATAACGAAGTACATCAGCCAAGTTTTCCCTTTGCGGAAGTAATATTGCAAAATGGTATAGTCCTGCACTTTTAGCAGCTATTGAGTTTGACCTTGGTTGATTAGCTTGTACTAATTCCAATAGATGACGAGATGACTCGGTTCCATTACCTGAGAGAAATACTCTATCAGCAGATGATTTTCGGACTTTTCTAAATCCTAATATTGATTGGTAAAATTCAAGTGACCGCTGAATATCCGAAACATTGTAGGTCTTAGTATCAAATAGCATTTCAGTAATTTTTTCTGCCACATCATTAGGCTGAAGCATTTTGCTCTTATTTT
>JAICSL010000395.1 GCA_025936955.1 Nitrososphaeraceae archaeon | reverse complement strand
AAGCTTATGCTCTTTGTCAGTCAATACAACGAATTCATGGCCCTGTTCTTCGAGAAAATCTCTCAAACCCAAAGCGTTCTCCGCACAACCCAACAGGCCCGGGTTGTTTTTTGCGATCTCTCCGCCAGGGTAAAGAATCGCTAAAATTTTCATAGGAAATCAATTCTGAGTAGATTAGTTAAGTCTTGCTAGAATGATGATGAAAAACAAGAAGGAAATGGACCTACAGTTAAAATAGAAGAGACAAAAAAATATAGAGACAATATTAAGCAAACTAGAAAGGACGAAGAAACAAATAATTTGGGACGTCCTATAAAATGGTAAATTGCTTGTAGTGCATTACTTATATTATAACGCTGCATGGTCTTTTACTTTTTCATATATAATGTAAATTTTTTAGATATGTAATATTGCTCTATAAAATGGGAATATCAATTCATCCATTCAGACAGATACTTGAAATAGGAAATTAAAAATAAAAACTTGAATGTATATTAATCCCATCTAGCTTCATCGCTAGACAAAGATCTCCAGCATCCCCTTCTTCTACAATTGGGACACCATTTTTGTTGCAGGATTTCTTCTAGGTGTTTGCCCCTTGGATCTGCAACTTTTTTGTTACCACATTCACATTTTATAATTGGATATAACATACATCATGATACACTGCGTAATATTTAAAAACTTTGCTCATTAACATTCATGATGACCAAGTTTTTATTTCAACCTGATCCTATTGATGGGGTTATATTCAAGCCTATAGAGATAGACATCCACCAAGGAGTAATAAAAATAGTTAATGATGAGATCTTCTATGACTTTCAACTAAATACTACACAGTCAGTCATAGTTGGACGAAACAGAGATGAGGTTTTAGATAGAATTCAAAGAGGGTTTGAGCATCAGTTTAAGCAGTATGGCAAATTGAAAAGAGAAGACATTAAATCTCTAGACTATGAAACATTGCAGGCATGGAAGAGAATACAAAGACATGTTGTATCATATAATTACTGAATAACATGTTAATCTATATTGAGAATCTTGAATTATATATTGAAAACTTTAGCAAACCGGTGTTGATGCATGTAAGATTCTCGTTCTTTCCTTAATTGATGCTTGCTACTATCAAAACGTAGAGAAATCAGCAAATCTGAATTTTAGCAAGAATAAACACCTTGACTGGATTGACATGAACAGAATTGAGGAGAGGAAAAGGAAGGATTACAACATCTTTGCCCATAGGTTTTGATTAAACTGTTAAAGACCCACTGCTTGTTATTGTTGTCATTCTCTTCGACTTGTATCCTCTGGGAGAACGTCTTACTCTTGTCTTCTACTGTTGATCCTTCGATTCCCAAAAAGTCAAAGAACTTTTCTAGCCTCTTTTAATACTTTTGTCTTGTCACTGGCGATTTTAACGCATATAAATACAGTGATCATGTATCTTGTTCTCTATTACTATTAATTTGATATTGGTTTTCTACCACCTATTACTTACACCTTATTATTAGTAGAACCCATTTAAAAGAACCTATATTGATGCGGGCCGTGGGGATTAAGTTCCTTGTGGTGGTAGGGTT
>JAICSL010000059.1 GCA_025936955.1 Nitrososphaeraceae archaeon | reverse complement strand
TTTACTTCAGCCTTTTTCAACCGCTGGTGCTCATGTTTGCCAAAGGAAATTGGAATAACAGTTGCTGGCTTTAAAGAAATTACATTTTGAAGACCAACGTCTTTTATCTCGATTTTACTAGTATCCCATTTATTGAACAATAAAATATTTATCTGTTCTCTACCACTCAATTTATTTACCTCCTCGGTTTCTCCTTTTTGCCGTAAACGAGTTCTATCAAAGATACACCATTTACCTTAAAAACCTGCCATCTAACACCTGGAATATCTCCCATAGCACCACCCATAGAGCCACCTATACCTTCCAATATGACTTCGTCATGCTCATCTACGAAATTTAACGCGCCGTCTCTAGGAAGAAAGGCTGTAATCGATTTGCCATTTTTTATCAACTGTACTCTTACACATTTTCTAACAGCTGAATTGGGTTGTTTTGATTCAATACCGACCTTTTCTAGTACAATTCCTCTCGCTTGTGGAGCACCTTCCAAGGGATTAGCCTTTTTGTCTAACATCAACATCCTTCTCTTATAATACTTATTTGCCCATCTAGCTCGGCTCCTTTTTGTTCTCAGAACCCGACCAGCAAATAATCCTAAAGGAGACTTTGCCATTCACATATTCACCTGATACTTGTTATTTGTAGTTTGTTCTGGGCCTATTATGAGTACGCTAGATATCTGAAAATACCTTCTTGCAAGTAGCCTAGCCTTTTCTGCATTTCTGCCATCTCTACCGACAACCACTCCCTTCCTTTTTGTATCAACGACCACAATTGCCTGTTTTGTTCCATCCATTCTATCGATTATCCTTACTTCATTAACTAAATCAGTATTTAATATATTGCGAATGAACTCTGCAGGTTCATCAGAATATTCTACAAGTTCTACCTTTTTTGCAACGACATTTTGGAGTTGCTTGATCGTAGCTCCACCTTTTCCGATCGCAAGACCCATATGACCTTTGTTGACTACAAAAATAACACGATCCATTCTTTCATCCATGATACAGTCCCTTGCCGTAGCACTAGTTATACTCTGAAAAAGAGACATTAAACGTAACTCATCTGAAGTTAATTTTATTTTCTCCGTCATAGAGTATAGCCTCTCGAATAGTATTGGCGACAACATGACAATAATATCAAGCGATAACTCATGCTGATTGAAGTCCAATTTAAGTCTTGATGCCTAGCTATAGAGTTCTGTGCGGAATTCCTCATGGGGTTTTTACGGCTCCAACAATTATTTAGAATTAGGATAGCCTAAATTGATTAACTTCCAGCAACCCATGAGTGTACAATTAATGCAACTAAGCATTCCTTCCTGTTTTTTCCTTTTCTATTTCAGATACTATATAATCAATCTCTTCGTTTGTGCCGGTTTTTAGAGATATGACCATAACTCGATATGGTCTATTACATATCTTTCCTAATTGTACTGAATTACCCTCAAAGTTATAGATGGGAATATCAAATGATTTGGCATATTCTTCCACTTTCTTTCGATCTTTCGAGGGTATAGAACTGGACGTAACCAATAGTTTTGAGCCTTTTATAGACTTAAATACCTCTTTGGTTCCAGTCTTGTATTTGTTAGTAGAGATCGCATTTTTAATAGCCTTTTCAATTATCTTCAGCATTTTGTTCTTTCACCTTCATGTAAAGATCTACCATTCCAGTTCCTACTGGAACTGTTGCCCCAACTATAACGTTTTCTGTTACACCCCTTAGTGTTTCAATTTGCCCTTCCAAAGCCGCTTTGGCAATTGTCGGAACCGTGATTTCGAATGCGGCTCTTGCCAGAACTGATGTCTTTGTTCCTGCAATCCCATGTCTACCTATTTGTTGTAAATATCCCTTTGAGGTCATAAGATCTGCTACCAGCATTATGTGCCTACTATCAACCTCAAGTCCTTGTTCTTCTAATGTGTTCGTAATCTCCTTAACGAGGGCTGTCCTAGCAGCTTCAATGCCAAGTGTTTGCCATATTTCGTAAACGTTATTTGTAGTAATTCTAGAAGTATCAACTCCAGTGATTGCCACCACTTTTGCAAGATTAGATCCAGCAGTTTGAATCACCCACTCATCACCTTGTTTGACTATAGTAACTCTTTCAATATCAGGAACACCTTTGACCCTTATGTTTAGTAATTTATTCCTCATTGTTAAAAGAGTCTGTGCGTCTGGTTCATCAGGAATGTTAATTTTGATAAAATTCTTTTTCTCGTTCTTGGAAATCTCATACTTTTTCTTTGAACTTTCTAATACTTCGTACACTTCATCTAATTCGCATCCTCTCTCTGATAGCTTTGCCTCAGACAGATAAAAGGTTAATATTCCGACGTAATCAGTATCCATCTTTTCGATCAAGTCGCTAACTCGAGTAAACAAAATTTCCCTAGCAACTTCAAGTGCTTTTTCTCTTGATATTTTATGATCTTTGTCAAGATAAATATCCATAGTTGGAGTAACGGGTTTCTTTCGAGCATCCACTAGTTCAATCAATCTCGGAAGACCTAGAGTAACGTTTCTTTCCTTTACACCAGCAAAGTGAAATGTTCTCAGGGTCATCTGTGTACCTGGCTCGCCAATAGATTGGGCAGTCACGACGCCGACTGCTTCCCCAGGTTCTGCCATGGCCTTTTCAACAAGATCTATAGTTTTTTTCAATACTTTCTCGACACCTTCTCTACTCAATCTATTCTCAAACAGTGCTACTTTCAAATTATTCTCTAATCGCGGATTAAGACCTGATGTATATTTTTCCATTATACTCTTTATTTCATGTTCCGTAGCCTTTTTACCTTCGTCAATTACTGATTCACTTTCAATCAATCTGGAAACGTTAACAGCTTCTCCATGGTCGCTTTTTGCTGGATCTATACCGTCTTCTCCATAGATATACTGGATAATGTTTCCATGAGGATCTCTTACTGTCTGATCATATTCTATTTTTAAATGTTCAAGTGCATTAATCAATCTTCTTTGCATATAGCCAGATTGTTGAGTTCTGACCGCAGTGTCTACTAATCCTTCCCTTCCACCCATTGCATGAAAAAAGAACTCTAAAAGACTCAAGCCATCCCTGTAATTTGACTTTACGAATCCTTTAGCATCAGGATTTGGATCATTTGTCTTGAAGTGTGGAAGGGATCTATTATGATATCCTTTATGGATCCTCTTTCCTCTAATAGATTGTTGTCCTAGAGCAGCTGTCATTTGACCAATATTAAGAGTAGACCCTCTTGCACCGGTGGACGCCATTATAATGCCAGAATTATTATCAGGAAATGCCCTATCAGCGGTTTTACCGGCTCGATCTCTAGCTCTAGACAATTCATTTACAACATAAAGCTCTAGTGCTTCTTGTGGTGCAAGACCTCGTGTCAACGGCAGTGTTCCATCATCATACTGCTCTGTTAACTCATGCACCTTTTCATAAGCCCTTTTAATTACGTCGCTAATTTCTTGTCTTGTTGCGTCAGTTAACCAGAGATCTGAATAACCGTAAGTGAATCCCTGATGTGTAATGTAGGTTTTTAACATTATAAGAATAGAATCAAGGAATTTCCTTGCTGTATCATTTCCGTAATCCTTTGCAATTCTATGCAGAACACTGTCTGGTTCTTCTGCACCAATAGAAGCTTTATCTATGACTCCGCTAATCAGTTCCCCGTTCTTTATGATTACATCTTTTCCCCCATGTTTTGATGCTTTATTCCATTTTGATGAAATTATAAAGTTGAAGTCCTTTGGAAGAAAAAGAGAGAAGAGTTGTTTGCCAGAATAACGGTTACCTCCCTCTCTATTTATCTTTGGTTCTGGAAGAACGCCATTGAACCCGCCTATTAAAGCTAAGTTTGCAAATTCTTCTTTTGTAAGTGTACTTTCATCCTGAGTTAGTATAAATGCGCCAGTGATAAAATCTCTTATTCCTCCAATAATTGGTCCTCCATATCTTGGCGAAATCAGTTGATCCTGTACTCTCATCAAAAGAGCTGATTCCGCACGTGCTTCTTCGCTTTGTGGTACGTGCAAATTCATTTCATCTCCATCGAAATCAGCGTTGTACGGTGGACATACCGCAGGATGTAATCTAAATGTACGATATGGCAGTACTTTTACATAATGAGCCATAATGGACATTCTATGCAGTGAAGGCTGTCGGTTAAAAATTACTATGTCACCATCTGATAAATGCCTCTCTACCAGATACCCAGCGGATAGCGAATCAGCAATAGTATTTCGGTCACTCACATAATCTAGTCTAATTTTGACACCGTCAGGCCTGATAATATAGTTAGCACCGGGGTATACATTGGGACCATTTATAACCAATTTCTTCAGCCTTGTAAGATTCCAATGAGATACAGTCTCTGGAATAGTAAGTTTCTTCGAGACATCGACCGGAACTCCAACATTGGAAATTGCCAGATTGGGGTCCGGAGATATTACAGTCCTACTCGAAAAGTCTACCCTTTTACCGGAAAGTGAACCTCTAAATCTACCTTCTTTCCCCTTCAATCTCTGGGTCAAAGTCTTGAGCGGTCTACCCGATCGGTGATGAGCTTGTGGAATTCCCGAAACCTCGTTATCAAAATAGGTAGTCACATGATATTGTAACAGATCCACCAAATCCTGAACTATAAGTGGAGGAGTTCCTGCCTCTTTGCTTTCTTTCAACCTCTGGTTTACTCTTATGATGTCTACAAGCTTGTGGGTTAAATCGTCTTCAGATCTGATGCCGGTTTCGAGTATTATAGAAGGTCTAACAGTTACCGGCGGTACGGGTAAAACTTGCATGACAAACCACTCTGGCCGAGCAGTTTTAGGATCATATCCTAGAAGCGTGAGGTCATCGTCTAGAATATGAACTAGTCTTTCTCTAATCGTAATTGGGAGGAGCCTGTTTTCGCCAGCCTCAGTTTTCTCGACGAAGATAGTTGGTTTTGTAAATATCAAGTCATATTGTTCCCTGTGGCAGTGTGGACAAACTTTTATTTTTTTTGCCTTTTCAATAATTTCATCTTTCACATTTTCTAATGTTAGTACTGCATATGCTGCCTTGCTGTCTCTTAGATCTTTGTATTTAGTCAAGTCTTCGAATTCTAGTTTTATCCTATTGCAAGATCTACATGTAATCAAAAGGAGCTTGTGAATATCATCGACGAATGCAATATGTAATACTGGTTCTGCTAATTCGATATGGCCAAAATGACCCGGACATTTTGCGGAAGTATTGCCACACGTAGCACATTTTTGTCCTGGTTCCAGTGTCCCAAGACGATTATCCATCAAGCCTCCCTGAACAGACATTCCGTCTTCATCATATGTTTCCGGAGCGGTAATTTCAGCAACACTAAACTTGCGAACTTCAACTGGAGACCATACACTAAACTTTATGCCGCCCAGAATTTTTACCGATTCTTCCATTTTAAATCCTAGCTCCTATTATATTTCTAGACTTTCTCCTTCGGTAGCAAACGAGGAGCTACATTCAAACTCATCATTTCTTGTAACAGTAATTTAAATGCGTATGCTATAACCACTGATGATATCTTTGCCCTTTCTCCACAAACCCTGCACACGTATCTTCTCTGTTTGACATCATAATAGGCCAAAAGTCCACATCTTTCACAAATGTTAACTTCTGCCTTGTCTGATTCTTCAAGTAGCCTATCCTTTAACATCATTGAGGCCCCATAAGCTATAAGGCAGTCTCTTTCCATTTCACCGAATCGGAGCCCTCCGCCACGAGCTCTTCCTTCTGTCGGCTGCTTCGTAAGCATTTGGACTTGCCCTCTCGCTCTGCTATGAATCTTATCAGCTACCATATGATGCAATTTTTGATAGTATACCACACCTACATATACGTCAGTCGGAAACCTTTTTCCTGTTCTACCATCATACATAATTTCTTTTCCAGTTTGTTTGAATCCATAACTTTCCATTACATTTTTGAGATCATTCAGTTTTTCGCCTAGAAATGCAGACCCATCTACTATTCTTCCTCTTAGAGAAGCTGCTTTACCTCCCAGAGATTCCATAAATTGTCCCACAGTCATTCTTGAAGGAAAAGCATGGGGGTTTATCATAATATCAGGTACTACTCCATCTTCAGTATAAGGTAAATCTTCCTGGTTCACAAGCATACCCACGACTCCCTTCTGTCCGTGCCGGGATGCAAACTTATCACCGATTTCTGGTATACGCATATCACGTACCCTTATCTTATACATTTTGCCCCCATCGACGGATTGGGTCATGACTACAGTATCAACCACACCATTTTCTGATGGTCTGACACCTACTGAGGTGTCTCTACGGTAAGGGCCTTTGACGTCAAATTCTTTGTATTCTTCCATAAATCGTGGAGGAGAAGTTCTTCCAATTAGAATATCTCCACCCGTAACCACTGCTTCATGCATTATTGCACCATCCTGTTCCAAGAGTCGATATGCTTTTTCACCTCTATAACCGCGAATGTTTGCATCCGAAGCTGGAAGCTCAAAATTGTCTTTCATCCCCCCTGGATATTGCTTTGCCTCTGCTTCGTACACTCTATAAAAGAATGTTCTACCCATGCCTCTATCTACAGATGATTTATTGAAAACTACGGCGTCTTCGATATTATAACCCTCATAGGGAAGTACTGCCACGATACAGTTTTGACCAGTAGGACGATCATCAAGACCTAATAGATTGATAGCCTTAGTACTTACCATAGGCGTCTGAGGATATAACATCAAATGTTGTCTGACATATGTGCTAGCATTCATCAAAGGAGTGGAGAAGCCAAGACTCTGTTTTGCCATAGCACTTTCATATGTATTTCGTGGTGATTGATTATGTTCAGGATATGGAATAATTGACGCTCCAACGCCAAGAATGGCTGAAGGGAAAATTTCCAAGTGTGTATGCGCAGTTTCAACTTGTTTAGGATGAATACTTATATAACAATTTTCTTCTTCATTAGCATCAACTAGTTCAATAATACCCATATAGATCAAATCATGCCATGAAAGGAACTTTTTTATAACCTTCTCAATCACCTCAGATGTCATTAGTGGTTTCCCGTCTTTAACAATGGCTAACGGTCTTAATACCCTGCCTGCGTTGCAACTTATGTATAATCTCTTGGTTGCATTTCTATTTAATGAAGTATAAAAGTATATTCCTACATGAGGATGTATTTTACCCGATCGTCTCATTGCACGCAATGTAGAAGATAGGCGAAGGCCATCATCCACATACCCAATTAACCTCCCGTCAACAAATATTCGACTACCAATTCTTCTTAATTCTTCATTTGCTTCATCGACATGCTCTACTCCCAATTCAAACAATTTTTCAATGATTTCAGCAGATGAAACACTTATAGAAATAATTGCCGAAAGCGCAAGGTTCTTTACAAGACCACAATTGGAACCCTCAGGTGTTTCAGCCGGGCAAATCCTTCCGAAATGAGTAGCGTGAAGATCTCTGGCTTCGAAGTTAGGTTGACTTCTGCTCAGAGGAGATTGAATCCTACGTAAGTGACTAATAGTAGACATATAATTTGTTCTATCGAGCAGTTGAGTAACTCCAACTCTGCCCCGCCCCCAATTACCAGTTGCAATCGCATTATTCAATTTATCAGAAATAATTCCAGGTCTAACAGCAGCCGCAACTGCGTTGATACCTCGTTTTTGACCAGATCGCTCCAGCTGATATTTCATGTCTCTTATTAAATTTCTGAATGCTGTTCTAAATAGATCAGCAAGCATTTGACCTGCAAATTTGACTAGTTTGTTACCATAATGATCCTTATCATCAGAATCAATCCACATCAATTTTAGCTCTATTAATTTGCTTGCAGACTCGCCCAAGAAAAGCGCCTTTTCTTGCCTGTTATCTGGATTTTTACCTAAATGAGGCAATAAACCCCAGTCCAATAGAGTTTCGGAACGTTTTATCTGGAACTCTTCCAACATACCTGGAGCAATCCTCTTGCTAATGTAAACAATGGCATCTCTACTAGTAACAATTTCACCTGCCTTCTCAAAGGATGGTTCAAGTTCATCTTGAATCTCATTATTTAAAGAAACTGCATTTGCAATATCCTTATCAGATTCCAATCCAAGAGCCCTTACTAGAGTAATCAGTGGAATATCTACTGGCGATCCAGGTATTTTAGCTACTATTGATCCATCTGGTCGCATAATAAGCTCAAGTTTGGCTCTATAGCCAA
>JAICSL010000360.1 GCA_025936955.1 Nitrososphaeraceae archaeon | reverse complement strand
TCAAGTAAGCGAGACAGATCTAAGAAATCAGGATATCGATCTCCTCAGGTTTGAGATCGTACCAAATCTAGTACTTCTATTAACGACTGCAGGAATTATCAACGCAGGCCTTGCTACTGCAAGAGAATGGGAAGACCACACCATCAAGGAACTGCTATTAGCACCTATTTCTAAAGCAAGTCTTATTGCAGCTAAGATAATTTCAGGCTGGATAACCACTCTCCTCGTTGCCGCTGCTGTCCTTGGACTGGGTGCTGCAACAGGTTATTTAAGGCCAATAGGCCTATCATACTGGATATCCACGCTACTGATAGTACTTCTTATAGCACTTGCGAGTTCTGGTTTAGGGGTAGCTATAGGATCAACTGCACGAAGGTTTCAGCGTGTCACCGCAATTGGCACTCCTCTTTCAATAGATCTTTTTTTCCTTAGTGGAGGCGTCAGCGTTGCAGCCTTTCTCCCATTATGGCTTCAAAAAATCGCTCAATTCGTACCTACATTCTATGGAACACATGCACTTCAAATGGCCATATTCTACAATTCAAATGAAGGTCTTGTGCAAGATGCCATTATATTAACTGGAACTGCGCTTTTGGCTGTGGGGCTAGGTGTACTGTCACTACGCAGAAGAATATTATCCTAGTGCTTTAATATGACAATCTAAAGACACCTGATTTCCTAGTTAAAGTATTCTAATCAAATATAGGTTGTTGTAATCAGTGACGACCTTTTAATCTCATAACCAAATATCATTATAATTATAAGTAGAAATCTTTTATACATTCATCTTCATTATAGTGGATAAATGGATAATACATCTAATAATAGTAACTTTTCGGAGTTACGGGAAGTGAGAATGGTATTCAAAGGATTACAAACCTTATATCAAACATATTTACCTAAAGTAGATCCGATACTTATACATGATTTACTTGTGCGGGAACAAGAAAAGTCGGAACGTGCACCATTTTACATGGTAGAAATATTTACCAAGTCTGGGACAGATTCAGACGCAATGAAGAACAAGATATTTGAAAAGACAGGAATGTTACCTTCTATATATGATAGTGGTACCCATTATGTCACAAACCAGAGGTTGACTTTGGAAGTACTTAAGGAAATATGCGACTCAGATGATGTGCTAGAAGTTGCAGGTGATTATACTGGTACTATGACAGGCAGGGGAGCGTCACATGAACATAGGGAGCATACGCGAGAGTAAATCATGACAAGATGCATAAATTAAGAATGTTGTTTCCTGATTTGCGCTAATATTTGATCATTTTAAGTACGCTATCTATAATTTTTTGATGATCAGCATTAACCTCTGTAGAGATCAAAAGCAAATGGTCATCTTCTAATGGCATAGTAATACGTTTGATTTTCTCATATTCTGCCATTGCATATTTACCTCTGCCTATTTTAGTGGCCAAAGAGTTACGCAATCCCCATCTAGCTAATGCTTGTAAATTTGATTTTTTAGTCTCTTCAGGTGTAAGTAGATTCTGGATTCCTTGGCGTTGTCCTCCATGTTTAATCTCGCCTGTCTCATCACATATCCCTGTAAATCGAACTTTTGAATCTAAATTCAAAATATCTTGGCAGATCTTATCAAAGTCAGTGTTTGTAACCATACAGGTTCTCTAATAGTATATAAAATATGATTCTAATAAGGATTATCACATCCTACGAAAAGAACAATTTTGAGCAGATTTAAGGAATAATTGCATACGAGACTTTTATAATAAATAAAAAATAAATACTAGAATAGATCACAATAATTATTTAAGATAGATTGGAACAATAGTTAGTAGGGCTATATAACATATATAACAATCATGGCCAGAAACCATTAGTGAGCACTGGTCGTCTATTGCTATAAGAACCACAATAGAGGACCAAAAGGCAAATTTTTATTCGGTTATGTTTTTGCTACTAACTTAGTTATTAACTACTGCTATACTTATTTACGTAATAAACGATTTAATAATTGCAGAAAATAAATGAGCATGAATAACAGCAAGCAATTCCTGGTGACTCAACTCATCTGGATGGGAATATCTTTGGTTATCAGCCTGTCTATTTCTCTGATCGTACCATTTCCCTTTTCTATAATGGCCATTTTTGGAGTATTCATTCTGCTTAAT
>JAICSL010000184.1 GCA_025936955.1 Nitrososphaeraceae archaeon | reverse complement strand
TTAGAAACAAATCGAAATGATCTCTTTAATTTTTCAGAGATCGGAATTTTAAAACCAACAGGTATGAGAATGTCATCGATGCCAAGATCTGAAATTCTCCTTTTTTCATTCCATGGTTTTATTTCAGAAGTATTAATTAAGAAAGAATAAGTTATACAAGATATTGCTGTATTTAAAGCAGTTTCAGAAGGGAGTATTCTTGTACTTTCTAACACTATTGTGCATGTACGAGAAATCCTATACATTTTATTATTGTTATTTTTATCAATGTAAACCTTTACTATTTTCAAAGACTCTGATGTTACAGCAGAAGGAAAATAATAATGATCTTTTATTAACCAACTTTGCAATAAAGCAATTGCATTTTTGTAAGAATCTATTATTTTTGATTGAACGAATTTTTCGTATTCTTCAGATTGCTTGATATATTTTTTTTCTGTAGTCGTAAGCTGATCAATCAGAGAATCTTTTGCCTTAAAAAATAATTCATTTGCTACTGGCATAGGAAGAATTGTACTTATTAGATCTTCATTGTATTTCTTATGAAAATCAACAACTGATGTTTCAACAGAGCTTTTTGATTCCTCAATTTTTGCGATTACCTCATTTTGTAGTAATTTTGTATTCTTTAATACAAAGAGCAATTTTTCTACATCCTGATGCTTCTGAATTATGCTTGTAGAAAGAGAAACAAAGTCTTTAAGAATAATTAAAAAGTTTTTGTTTTCATCGAACGGAGTATAGTCTCCAAAGAGATACTTTCCTTCAGCAACATGAGCAGAGTAAGAATTGTTGTAATCTTTTGTATCATTCTCAGGTGGCATGGCAATATATGATATTATATTAAACTATATGATTGTTCGGTCTAAATTTTTCAGATCATAGTATGTCTATAATGCAGAGGATCGTGACTAATCAATCGCAAATTCTAGCAGATCATAAAAATAAATAGTCTTAAGACATAAATAAATATTGAAAGGTTTTTAATAATTCCTCAGATGATTCAGTGACAATGATTTGTCACTATAGCGCGTACTGTCAACATCCATTCGATAATCAATTTACAATATATTTGCTAGGGATGAATTGTCATAGACAAAAAGTGTATATCTAGGGGATGTAAATAGTCCATCACTAATTATATATACAATACATTCTGATCAAAGTAATAAATCAAATTTCAATAACCTCGCCTGCATCTGGAGCTTTTGCATCATATCCATACTTTTCTTTGATCTCTTCTGCAAATCTCACACATGATTTTCCATCTCCGTGAACTGTAAGCACTTTAGGATTGCCCTTAACTTGGTCGAGAATTTCAAATAACTCAGTCCTACTGTTATGTCCAGAAAATTCGAAACGCTTTACGTCGGCTAAACATTTTCGGACTTTACCTTCGAAAGTTGTTGTTCTATTTTCGAGTAGTGCTCTTCCAGGGGTACCTTCACCCTGATATGAAACAAGAGCGATGCCATTTTTTTCTGACTTTGCAATTTCTTGTAAATAGAATACTGCAGAACCTCCTACAAGCATCCCTGCCGGGGAGATTATGGCACATGGTTCTTTTACAACCTTCTTTCTCCTACTCCAGCCGCTGATCCATTCCGCTTCCCCGATTGCTTTTTTGAATATTTCAGGATCTTTGAGAAAAGTAGGATGTCTTATCATAATTTCATTTGCCTTAAGTGCCATACCGTCCATTACTATCTTATGGGGAAATTCGTAAGTTTTCAACACGCATGCAATTTCTTGAGCTCTTTCAACAGAAAATGCAGGAATGAATAAAGTACCCCCTCTCTCAATTACCTCATAAGCAAATTCAAGAAGATCTCTCTCAGATTGCTCCCTTGGTGTTTGTTCGGTCTGAGAATAAGTGCTTTCTGTAATCATTAAATCAATTTCTCCAAAATCCAGATCTGCAGGTCTGAGTAGTTTCGAACCTCGAGTATTGATATCTCCAGTATAAAATATACGCTTTCTGTTATGCTCCAAGACAACTGTGGAACCACCCAAGACATGTCCAGATTCATGTAGAGTTACTGAAACATCATTTACCATATATGGGTCCCTATATTGTAGGGTTTTGGAACGTTTGATCATTGTCATGAGGTCTAGATATTCAAAAGGTAAATAGAATCCAGATATTTTGATCATGTCCTCGATGAGTAATCGTGTCAGTTCAAATGTAGGCAGTGTAGCTAGTGGTTGAACATCTGTGGATTCCGATAGGAATAATGATGGTGCGAACCCTGAATGATCTAAATGAGCATGAGTAATGATTATTGAGTTAATATCTTTGGGTTTGACATGCATCGGAAAGAGGGGTTCCCTCTTCAACAAAACACCGTAATCCATCAATATATTAGTATGATCAGCATTTACAAGAAATGCTGAACGACCTACTTCTTTTGCGGCCCCTAATACTGTTACTTTCATTCGACTCTGAAATTAGTTTACCATAGATATTTAAAATCTTTCATATTATAAGTATTAAACATAAATCTTAAGCTTGCGTTAATTATTTTAAGTTTCGAGATATATGATTTTCCACAAATAATGATGTTTATTAATACCACAATATTTTAGACTTTCAAGATATCCAAAACCGAATTCATCTAATACAGTCTCAAAATCATAGCGATCTTTAGAATTTTTTTCTTCTTTTTCCCTCTGTAATAGTGCTAATCTTATGGCCTTGGATTTATCTGGATGTCTACTATACACATACCATAAATTATGGGCGCTTCTTAATCGATACAGAGCTTTTCGCGTTTCATTTGAAATTCTAGTATAATATTTATTCATTATCTCTGTATTTACGTCTTCCCACGAAGGAGTTATCCATCTAGCTATTCTTTCGAAACCCAAGCCATCGAATTCTGCTGCTAGGCTAAGTCCTTGGTCTAGCGTAGTTACTATCACATCTGTTTTGGCAGCAATTGCGTCCCGAAGATCAACTCCGGGTTCCATCCATCCAACAAAAATGATATCATATTTTTCTTCAATTCCCCAAGTTGCATCTACAATCTTAATGGAATCTGGCTTTGATATACCAAAACTATAAAATATTTCTGCATTCTTTTCTATGCCTATTGCATCAGGGATAAATTCTCTTATCTTATTTAAAAAATCCCCATAACCACAGCCTACATCTAGATATCGTGGATTATCCGAGATTGCTTTTGCTATAGAAAATAATCGTATTACATCTATTTTTCTATATACAAAATAGCTGCCAAGCAAAAAGGGAAAAGCATAACGTTCATGATATGGCGAAATAGAATGTTTTCTAAATTGCTTTAAAGAGTCTAGGGCTTTTTTAATATCATCTATTCTCGTTGTCACTTTTAGCTCGCAAACTTTACATCCCACAGTAATTTGCACGTTCTTACAGTCATAAGTTCTTCTGTATAATGGAATCCGCATTCATCAAGAACTGATTCAAAATCATAATTGTCATTACAATGCAACCCTCCTCTTTCTTCTTCTAAACACATCTTCAAACCATTTTTAGCATCATCATACACCTCTGGTTTAGCATAGACATACCAAAAGTTATGAGCACTACGAAATTTTGCTAATTCTTGTTTCTTCAGTTCATTGGTAGTTATTGAATCAGTATAGAATCTATTCATCAGCTCGTAATTAACATCTATCCATGAAGGTGTTCTCCACCAAGCTATTTCATCAAATCCAAATTCATCATACTCACATCCTCCATTAACGCCACATTGTCCTCCTGAATCGAATGTTGTGATTACGCATTTTGCAGATTGTGCCACATTTTTACGAAAATCAACTCCCGGTTCCATCCATCCAACAAAGGCTACATCAAATTTTTTTTTTTCAAAACATTCAATCGGTATCGAATAAATATAATCTGGAATAGGTTTGTTTAATGCAAAGAAGATATTTTTCTCTTTTTCTATGCCTATTGCATCAGGGATAAATTCTCTTATCTTATTTAAAAAATCCCCATAACCACAGCCTACATCAATATAAATTGGTGCTGATGAAATTGAATTCGCAATTGCCACTATTCTCGCTACATCAACTTTACGGTATGCAAAATAAGATCCTGCAAAGAAAGGAAAGATATAACGTTCATCACATGGTCGCAGAGCTCGTTTTTGGAACTGTTTATATGCCAGAAATGCTCTTTGGAGATCATCTATCTTAAATGGCATGTATATTTTAGTTAATTGTTCATTATGAATATTATGCTTTTATTAAAACAATATGATTAGATTTTTTCACTCATTCCTGACAAATTCTCCTAATCATTCCTTAACTATTTTTTATGTAAATACCTCGAAAGCCCAAAAGGCTTATAAAGTTCCAATATAACATGGTCTTATGGTTAGAACATATGAAGATTGGTGGAAGACGGTTCCTGAAGACTTAAAACAGAAATCACGCAAAGGCGATGAAGGAAACAAACCGTTGTTAAATCAGGTTAATTATGTCCTTTTGCATCTTCATCTAGCAGGTAAACATGATGCTAAGCCGAGTCATGCTG
>JAICSL010000118.1 GCA_025936955.1 Nitrososphaeraceae archaeon | reverse complement strand
TAAAGAATTTGATATAGGAAATGATGTTGAAAACATCATGGTATAACAAGATGATGCCCATTTAGGCAAAATAGATAGTAAAACGAGATTTTAAGATTCATGCAACAAAGCAGCCATAACAGATTTTTGAATATATTAAAGTTATATACATTGTTATCATATAATATATATGAATGAAGTTAACGATAGCAACAAAAAAAATAAAGAATTAGAGCCAAATAATAGAGAACGCAACTTGAAAGAATATAGTAGTGACGATAGAGAATTTGAAATTCAAAACACAAAAAGTCAATCCAAAATACAACAAGAACAGCAACATATTCATGATGATAATTGCGGCTGTGGTCATTAATAATTAATAATTAATAATTAATAATTAATAATTAATAATAATCACAAGTTCTTTATTTAATGATAAATCTATAAATGAAGATGCTCTATTTTGATTATTATTAAATAAACAAAATATCTTGAGTGTGTATGTTGAGATTTGTATTTTTATTTCCCTCTCCTTTAAGAAGAGTGCCCAAAATCACACCATCAGATTTAATCTCTATACTATTGAATGCTTATGAACATACAAAAATTACAATAATGCTTAATATCCATATTAGTTGAAATAGGGACAAATTTTTAGTTGTTTCCACTGAACCAGTTATTTTTAGTAACATTAAATAACAATATTATAAATCTAAAGATAACAAATATTTATTCTAAATCTTTTACTATTCTGCTTATATAAAAGAATATCAAATAATTATATTCTCTAATGGTTTTTCCAGATGATGCGATTCTATGGACGATAAGATAAAAGTACTGATTGACAATGAATATATTTGGTGAATTCACATTTGTTCAAGTCAATTGATTTGACTCTCATATCTATGTTACATGCAATGTTGTGCAGCCTTGAGTTGTGAAAGCGTCAGAAACTGAAGCAAGGTGCAGATGATGTTTATCGGCGATCTCTTCTACTAAGTGTGAGGCTGTTACGCTTCCTCCAATCACCTCAACCTTGATTGACATCCGGCTGCCATCAAGCAAATGAGTTACATCTGCAGGAGAACATTCCTGATCTTCTGCATCTATCAATCCAAATATCCAAGGCGGATATCAATCTTTTCTATGGGCGGAGCATGGATGAATACTGTAAAGCTGAATTCTGCTAGGGTTACCTTAAGAGTTGTGTAAATAACTGGCTACTCATTAATGTAAATTGATTGTGCTCATTTAGATTTGTTAATTTTATAATTTTCAAGATACGATAAAAAAAGACACTAATTCCATTGCTGAAAACAAGCAGTATTAGTTTACAGATGCACATACAAACTTCTTTACACAACTCTTAAGCTATTATTATCCTTGATCACTTTGGTCATTTCATTTATATCAACAGTTGTAATTTTTTTAGCCAAAGAAATTATTGAGTAATTTACTAGAAAAACAGGCTGCTCTTCTGCAATCCGATATCCTGAATTTGGAATTATAACTGTCTGTACATTTTGAGTAGTAACTTCATTGAATACAAAATATTAGGTATTGTGATAATACCTTCCAATACTGAAATATATTCTCTCCTAATACCATTACTGGAATTGTGAGATGCGTCTTTAATAATTCATATTTTGCAATGTATGCTGAGCAAAAGCCATATAATGCTTATCCCGCTTTCATACATCCAATTCAGAATGATGGCTAACATATTCATTGATGTCGAACTGAGTTATTGCAGATGAATTATATGCAAGAATATGGTAAAATCACGATAAATATGTCAATAACTCCTGTTCCCTGAACAGGTGCTTCAGGTAGATCGGGAATTTGATAGAATGAAAACCATCATGGTGACGTCCTTGCTGAATTTTTGAAACCTGAATCAGGGCTTCCTATACTGCAAATTTCTTCACTTCCGTAGGATGTTCAGCTGTGTAAGGATGGATTATCAGTACTCCATATTACTACCAGCCAGGAAAATTGTTTTAAATCACAGCTGGATATAATTAGCTGATGTATATCTCCAGCTATGGTCTTATCATCATATTTACTAGCAGGTTTGAATGGTCTCCAATGCCTCGCAGATCAGATGCAATAATAGTATAGTTTTTGGCCAAGGGATGCATTACTTTATACCATCCATACCAATTTTCTTGACATCTATGCAATAACAATACAGGATCTCCATAACCTCCAATAACATAGTGCATTTGAATGCCATTAACAGAAGCCATATATCGTAGAAAAAGTCATGTTGTCAATGTTAAAAAAGAACCTTGTAAGAAGACGAGTCATTTAGAATTAAGGACGTCTGGTTGTTGACTAGTTATTGTCCTTACTATTACTGTATTTGATTTAGATGTTGATTAATCTTGATACAATGAATAATAACAATGAATATAGTATACAAATATGATTGTCGTCTCACAAAATCAAACAAACAAAGATTTATTCAGTACTGTTTTAAATCGCCTAGTGTCTAGATCGGATTATGTGAATCTGAAAATCAAAGCGATGGTTTGGGAAAAGCAGTTGCAGTTGCAGGGGGAACTAGATTCATGAATAATACATCTAAAGAGAGAATTCCAATAACAAGATCTCGTGTAGAGCAGATGTTCCCAAAATTAACTCCTTCGCAAATTAGTCGCATTGAAGCACGTGGGGAAATGCGAACAGTTGATGTTGGAGAAGTTTTAGTTGAACAGGGAGATAGCGCTATCCCATTTTTTGTTGTGGTTTCTGGCGAGCTTGAGGTTGTGCATCCATCTGGTGGTAAAGTAGAGACTCTTATTACCACGCATGGCTTTGGTGAATTCACAGGAGAGGTCAACATGCTTTCTGGACGCCGATCTATGGTTCGAATACGTTCTATCAAACCAAGCAAAGTAATATGCCTTGACCGTCAAAACATGATGAGTTTATTACAGAGCGATTCAGAACTTGGTGAAATTATTATGCGGGCTTTTATTCTTCGCAGAGTTGAGCTGGTAGCTTCTGGTACAGGTGATGTTGTTCTTATTGGTTCTATGCATTCATCGGGTACTTTTCGTATCAAAGAGTTTCTGATGCGCAATGGACATCCCTATTCATATATAGATCTTGATCGCGATCAAGATGTTCAGAATCTCCTGGATAATTTTCATATTGATGCAAAAGAGATACCTGTAATGATATGTCAGGGCAAAGTTGTACTTCGCAATCCAACTAATCAGCAAATTACAGAGTGTCTTGGCTTCAATGAACCTGTTAACCAAACCCAGGTGCGAGATCTTGTAATTATAGGAGCAGGACCATCAGGATTGGCTGCAGCAGTGTATGGCGCTTCCGAAGGGCTTGATGTCCTAGTACTCGATGCATATTCACCTGGCGGCCAGGCAGGTTCAAGTTCGAAAATTGAAAATTACTTGGGATTTCCTACCGGTATCTCAGGTCAAGAACTTGCAGCTAGGGCATATCATCAGGCACAAAAGTTCGGTGCGCAAATCCTTATTTCCAAGAGTACACGACTTCTCTGCAATAGGAAACCATATATAGTTGAATTAGAAAATGATGTTCAAATTCCAACCAATACAATAGTGATTGCAACTGGTGCTGAATATCGAAAGCCACAATTAAAAAACTTGTCACGCTTTGAAGGTGCAGGAGTCTATTACGGGGCAACCTTTATGGAAGCTCAATTATGTTCGGGAGAAGAAGTAATTGTGGTCGGGGGAGGAAATTCCGCAGGACAGGCGGCAGTCTTTCTATCCCGGACAACAAATCGCGTGCATATGCTCGTTAGATCCGGCGGTTTGGCACAGAGCATGTCCCGTTATCTGATACGCCGGATAGAAGAGACGCCTAATATTTTATTACAAACTAATACTGAAATCATATCACTTGAAGGAGAAAATCATCTACAATCTGTTATATTGCGAAACAATCAAACGGGTCGGTCGGAGGCTCATGACATTAATCACGTTTTCATAATGACTGGTGCTGATCCGAACACTCGTTGGCTTGATGACTGCATGGCCCTCAATAGTAAAGGTTTCATCAAAACCGGTCGTGATCTTTTGAAAGAAGATCTTAGTTCGGCAGGATGGCCACTTGCCCGTCAACCCTACTTACTTGAAACCAGTTTGCCTGGCGTTTTTGCTGTGGGTGACGTACGAGCTGACAGTATCAAGCGTGTTGCGTCTGCAGTGGGTGAAGGATCAATTGCAATCTCATTTGTTCATCAAGTGCTCCAGGAATAAGAAGAAAAAAGAGCAAATATTAGAAGAGGTTAGTAAAAATAATCAGTACAAGAATATGTTGATCTTTTATAATTATGCTGCAATCATATTCAGTTGAAGAGTATGGATAAACCTGAGTCATCTTCTTTGGTTGATGTAAATTCTATAATGAAGAAGTCTCAAAGTAGAGTCGGAAATACATTAGATGGGGAACCCGGGTTTATTATTTCTGTTGCTGAAACTCAAAATGTTTTGGATAAATTTGCTAGATCAAAAATGAAATTTGTGATTTTGAATGTCGATCTTGTTGGATCTACAAAGATATCTATGACACTCCCTTTAGATAGAATGACAAAGATGATTCAAACCTTTAATCAGGAAATGTCCCTTATAGTTAAGGAATTTGGAGGATTTGTTCTAAAATATGTTGGAGATGCGGTCCTTGCATTTTTTGTTGTTTCTAGCCAACAACCTCGAGCAAAAGTCGAGTGTATCAGTGCAATAAATTGTGCAAGGTGCATGTTTCAGGTGGCCAATAATGGAATAAATCCAATTTTGAATCAATACAATTGTCCCGCTATGAATTTAAGAATAGGAATAGATATTGGTGAAAATGCCATTATACAAAGTGGTTGGGACATACACCCCTACATGATTGATGTGGAAGAAAATGGTGACAATAACATTACCAAAAAAGAACAAATTTCTATAAAGAAACCCGTTTATGACATCTTAGGTTACAGCACAAGTATTGCAGTAAAAATGACTACACTTGCTAATCCAAATCATATGGTAATAGGTCAATTAATTTATGATGTATTGGATGACAGTCAAAAGTCTTTATTCCGACAACTAGATTTTAGTCCAGCAATATGGAGTTATACTAGTAACAATACCGGGAAAGATGTATACAATGTTTATACAAATATGTGAATTAACCATCAATGAATATAAATAAAATTTGTTTTTCTTCTCTATAAAATATTATTAGTAGTAATTGCCTCTGCAATTATTATAATTTGTACAATGTTAATGAAAAGTATGATTAGATAGTACATCTATCAACTATAACTCTAATTTAATAATAATGGATACATTATACAAATATGAATATTGTTTTATACATATGTCTAAACCAGTAATGAACTTTTTCAACGTTACTTTAAACCGTATAATAACAAGCACATAGAGGATTCAGATTCGAGCGTTGTTTTGGAAAGAGCAATCAAATAGGAGCGAGATCTATGAATGATATACGCAGGGGACTTCCGCTAACCAGATCTCGTATCGAAAAGATTTTTACTAAATTAACGCCTGCTCAGATCAATCGTATTGCAGCTCATGAATACATGCGTATGATCCAGCGTGACGAAGTACTCGTAGAGTTGTAGAATCACCATGGTAGATACCGCAGGCTTGAACCTTTATACGAACTTGCAAAGTGTCGGGATCTGGAACATCTCACTCTACTATTTCCAAAGATTTACCTGTTTGACGACTTAAACATAGCGACTATGCATGATCTATAACCACCATGTTTACATAAATTTGTTTATTCTTTTAATGTACATCTTCTAGTCCATAGTTGTGACAATATCCATAAATTAGGATTGAACCGTAATTTAATTTTTTTAATAGCGTGTGTATGACGATTTCGATCTCCTTGTTAACTTGATAGAAATACCATATTGGAAATTAATAGTATAAATGAACATTAAACGACTGGTTTTCGAGTACTATATCCGAGTATTCTATCTCGCAGTCGTTTGGAAG
>JAICSL010000309.1 GCA_025936955.1 Nitrososphaeraceae archaeon | reverse complement strand
TGATTGCCTCTTCTATCAGTCTTGGATCATGAGTAGCAATCGCAAACGTACTACAGCGCTGACTGTTCTCAAATAGCATTTTCATTAATTTAGAGAAATTCAAATTGACTTTATCTATTGACTGAAATGCATTATTTTCATTCTCCTTGTATGCTCCTTTAACTAATCTCACGTTTGCTCCTCTCTCCAATAGGTGTAACAAGTCACTGGAACTTCGTTTAAGATATGACTGGATTGCTACTCCAACCTGCCTGTAATCTTCAAGGAGTTCAAGGGAAATTGCAATTGTATTTTCAACTAGATCGAAGGATTCTATATCTATCCACATAAATCTCCCTAGACTTTTTGCTTTTTTGGCAGTATGTCTAAAATTGCTTAAACACATATCATAGTTAATTCTTAGCCCGACTTGTGTTGGTTTTATCGATATACACCCATTAATTGTATTACTATTTAAGAGATCTAGTAACATGGAATATTCTTTTACTGTCTGTTCAATTATCCTCAGATCAGTAGTATCTTCGCCAAGGAAATTCAAAATAGCTGATATTCCTTTATTGTTGGAATTTTTAGCTGATGATAATGCGTCTTTATATGTATTACCTGAGACCCATTTCTTTGCTACTCTAAATAATAATCTTTCCATTAAAGAAGCCCCCGAACTTGAACGGGAGAGTTCTGTATACCAATTTTTGGTCACTATCAAATATTGTTGGTTAATACTTCTATTAATACTTCGTCAACACAAATTATTAGTTTCTCTATTTTGCCTTCTCTAACAAGCAACCGATTCAATACTGCTATTTAGAATATATGACTATGACTATGAAAAATCAAATGAGTATGAATTATGAGGTGCAGCGATATAAAAACAAAATGACCATAGAGTCATCACCGATTCAAAGTCATATATTAAACACGACGTTCAAAAGGTTATCGTCGAACATAACATATAGCGTACGAGGTTAGAGTATCTGGATTAACAACACACTTAGATCGAGACTAATTGAAAAAGACATTTGTTTGAAATAAACTGATAATATAGAACCGTTTTCATCGAATCTAAAATAAGTTGGCTAAGAAGGTAAAATATTAAAACGATATACAGTTTATCTTCTAATAGGTTAGACGTGGTAAATATTATTTAGTGATAATGATCAAGCATATCGCGAAAGCCTTCTTGAAATCTAAAAAATTGAAATCTCCAATTAGCATCGATAGGTAAATTGTAAAAAATAGCAAAAGGTAGTTGTGCCCGTAGTTGTTATAATGTGAAAGAATTCAGATAAGCACAAGAGGTTATGTCATGAAGATTTAAACTAACGCTAGAATCGATGGCAATTCATTAAATGAACTCCGGATTAATTTTTCAATACTAGATATATGACTAGATCAATATCTATCTTTTTAACTTTCATATTTTCATCTAGGATATCTAAATTTTACTGTTATAATAATACAGAACCAAAAATAAATGAGAACGCCTTCTATGCCTTGAAATCCGTTAAGCAATATTATACTTGTTTTAACCATCTGAATATTTATCTGATAGACAGAATTTTCTAGAGTTGCCGTACCATGAAACTGGCTCTCTCAGTATAACTGCGTATCAAAGTGCATTGGTTGGTTCCAGCCGGACTTTGTTTATATATTGGTAAGGATTAATATAAACTAATGCTAACTATTGGAATTCGTGCTAACTATTTTATGGACAGATGAAATCAGTGGGTGTGTGAGGTGCTGAAAGGTTGATAGTTGTCCCTTACTGCTACAGGATTATGACTAGCTGGGCAACTTCCATCTTGTGCATTCTAACTACCCGTGTAATTTAATATATTCGGACGTTGTCTTTAATTGTTATTTTGGATTTAGGGAAAAGTGTCAATGTGTAAGACTTGTTACTTTCTTTTTATCCCGTAAAATATTCAGAGATGAACCAGCATGAAACCATTCTATCTGAGATTTGTTGTATGAATGAGCCAAATGTATCTCCTCATTGGTTCCGTTGATGTGATGGATATAACACTTTACAGATTTTCCAGACTGAAAGTCATGAATTCCTTCTATACTCATTCTATCGTCTTCCATTATTTTATCGTAATCAGATGTATTTTTAAATGTTAAGGCAAGTATGCCCTGTTTTTTAAGATTTGTTTCGTGTATTCTTGCAAAACTTTTGGCAATAACTGCAGCGCAGCCAAGATATCTAGGAGTCATTGCAGCATGCTCTCTACTACTTCCCTCACCGTAGTTTTGGTCGCCGACTATGATCCACTTTATGTTTTCTTTTTTATATTCTCGTGCGATATGTGGAAAAGATTCGATTTTGCCATTTATAATATTCTTCCCATTTCCTACCATTCCTGTATAGGCATTAACTGCACCAAGAAGCAAGTTGTCGCTGATCTTGTCGAGATGACCTCTATACATTAACCATGCCCCTGCGGGGGAAATATGATCCGTGGTACACTTTCCGCTCACCTTTGTGAGCACTGCGAGATTTTGAAAGTCGTTTTCATTCAATGGAGTAAATGGCTCGAGTTTTTGCAATCTGTCACTGTTTTTATCTATTTTTACATCGACAGTGTCAGGGTCCTCAGATGGTGGAACGTAAAGCCCATTAATATTTTTGAAGCCATTTTTTGGTATTTCAGGGGC
>JAICSL010000238.1 GCA_025936955.1 Nitrososphaeraceae archaeon | reverse complement strand
TTTATAAACTTGTGTTAGAAAGATTGTGCAATCTGACAGATATGAATCCATGTGGCTTAATTCCACCAAAATACAAGTGTTCAAATAAACAAAGTAGAAATGTCATAGCCAGCCTCATATTATCCCGGATTGTTATTAGCTATCATATCGTATATGCTTGAACAATACCCTCTCCCTCCCACTTACTTTAGTGCTCTTTGTTATTATGTCAGTTATGCATCCAACTATTTAGTATAAAGAAATGAGAATCATTACTTTATCATTATCTTATAGTACCTTATGCCATACGGAGATTTCTCTCCACGAGATTTTTTTCTGGCATAAAGTGAGGGGTTCATGATTCCAGCAGTGAAACCAGCAGGACCTTCCGCAGCTATATCGAGCCTTAGATATCCTTTTCATCTAGGGGGACATCAGCTTCAAGCTGTTGATGCATGGATTTTAAATGGGATGCGGAGTTCAATCATATATAGTAGTGGTACTGGGAAAACTGAAATAGCACTGGAATGTGCGAGAAGAGCAGCGGCTATACTTGCTTCCAAAAAGCCGGAAGTAAAAGGATCATCGCCAATAAATTTTCAGTTATTTAATATTCTGTTCTTGGTTCCACGTATAGTTCTTATAAATCAAAATCTTAAAAGACTTATTGATTATGGAATATCAAAGGAAAAAATAGGAGTGTATTTCGGGGAACAAAAGGAAATCGACAAGGAGATAATTATTAGCACATATCAAAGTGTAATCTATAATCCTGGCCTTGTTTATAGATCCAATATGGTGATTTTTGACGAGGTACATTTGGTAAGCGATTCTGCGAAGGTATTAGGCAAGATATTTGATTTAGTTATTGAAGATCCAACCAAAGCTCTGCTAGGAATGACTGCAACTATAAATGAGAACGATTCAAAATGCAATACTATTCTCACAGTTTTGCCTCCGGTCAAAAAATATATGTTAAAAGAGGCTGTGGAGGATGGCAGACTAACAAGACCGGTGGTAATTCCAATAAAAGTAAATCTTACAGAAAAAGAGCAAAAAGTGTATGACAACTGCTCAAGCAAGATCAAGAATATCTCTAAACGTTTTAAACGATATGATGCTAATTCAATGACTTTACTCCTAAAAAAAGGGGGATTTGTTTCAGGTATGGCCAAGGCATGGTTCTCCAATGTAAGAAAGAGAAAAGTCTTGCTTGCTTGCGCGGACAACAAGATATCTGCGGTAGCAGATTTGATACTAAAAAAGCACTCAAATGAGAGGGTTATGGTATTCAGTGAAACGATTGATTCACTAATCAAGCTTAAAACTAAATTACAGTCAGAGCAGGTGCCATCTATTGTTATAGATAGCTCGATTAATTCAGCAGATAGACAAAAAATATTATCTAGATGGGGTAAAGACTTTAACATTTTATTATCTGTTCACACATTGGAGATAGGGTATAATGTCCCAGAAGTAGGAGTAGAAATAATTTTAGCTACTACTTCAAATATGAACCAGATAATTCAGAGAATAGGGAGAATAGTAAGAAAATATGAAGGAAAGAAAAAGGCTCTAATATATGTTATATGTGTCTCTGATACCAAAGATGATAACACTTTTGAAATAGTAAATAAGGCGGCAGAAATTAGCAAGACGATACCTGTAAAAGTAAATGAAGATACAAAAGAGAATCTGCGTATTAAGAGGGCATATGATATTTTGGAATTGAATTCTTATGAGCCCACAATAATAGAGAATGTAGAAACAAACTCAGATCATAACCAAAAGTTATTTCAGGTAAGGAGCACTAAAGAAAAAGACAGATTTTATCAAGTGGATACGGAAATGAAAACATGTTCGTGTCCTTATTTTACGTTTAAGAGATCGAAATGCAAACATATAGTCGCAACTGAGATTGTAAAGTCAAATAACCTGTATAGCTGAGGTAATTGGTGCAAATGGGTTAAATACATTGTTCGAGCGTAAATAAATGAAATATAAATATCATTCATCCATTCAATAAGAAACAATTATAAAAACAATAAGAATAAGAATAACAATTAGGATAAGATTAATTGAAGATTCTGTTTACAGCGTTCTAGAACTAGAGCTCTTATTAATTCTGTAGTAATTCTCCTTCCAGACAAGTTAAGGCAAAGACAACAGTCCGTTCTCCATTTGATATTATCAACAATCCGACAAATAATTACTTTCAATCCTAAATCTCAAGCCAAATTTTTTCTCCGCGCGCTGGCACATACTAGTTTAACGCTTGCTATATCATCGCTGTGGTTCTATGATAAGATAATCATTGGCACTCATATCTCGTGTGCGCATCAAAACGTTTTCATCAAATTCCCAGTGCTCGTTACCATGAGTACGCATCCATTGAATCGGATTAGAAGCACCTCTACTTGTATTCAAAACCCACTGAAATACGGTTTCCTGTATAACACCAAAGCTCTTTCATTAAATGATAATCAAGCTCATTAGCCCATTTTCGTCTTAGAAAGTCAATTATATCTTCTCTGCTTGTGAAAAATTCATTACGATTTCCCCATTTAAAATCTAGAATATATGCTTGAGCTACTATTTTTGGGTGTAAGTATTCCAAGCATTTTGAGCGGCATTAACTTTTAATTTAGCCTTTTCCTCGTCAAACGGAGGTCTGATATCGGTGGATTTAGTCATATTATATTTGTTTTAGTTTGTACATAAAGTTAACTTACCGTGTATTGACTTCACTCATAGTTATGAGTATTGCTATAGCAAAGCTTGTCAATGGTCTAATATAATCACTTGATATTATCTTTAGAATACAAGATAACGAAAGGAGGCTGTAACATGTCTTACAGATCTATATATGCCAGAAATCGTCCACCTATACAGAAAAAACTATATGCGCCAGCAGTCCGAGAGACTTAAAATGATCTAAATCAGCCGCTTGATTATAATATATATTTATTTAATACTATAAATGTCATCAGGATATCTGAGAATCAGTATTATTCAGAGACAAGTGGCGGTAATAGGTAGGGAAAGCAGCAATCAACCAATCAAAGATATAATAGTAATGCCTGATAGAATGAAAGAATCTAAAATTGTAGCGAATTTTATAATTACCCTCTAGACTTTTCTTTTTGCTCTTTCTAGTATCATTGGTTTATTATCTATATATTTATTATTATCAACTGGATTTGACGATGTAACTTGTGCAAGTATCAATTCTTTTATTTTAGGATCCTGCACTAAAGTATGAACAATCTTAACTATCTCTTGTCTTTCTAATTCAAAATTATCAGACATCAAAATTGAATCTATTGCTTTTAGATTCCAGTAATTACTTACTGCCTTTTCAAGTGATAACTGAACATCATGAATTATTTTGCCTAATGAAGTAAGAGAATATCTTCCACTTTTTCTTTGCAGTAAACCAGCTTTTGTTAGAGCAGATAATCTTGAATAATATTGCTTTCTTGTAATTTTTA
>JAICSL010000252.1 GCA_025936955.1 Nitrososphaeraceae archaeon | reverse complement strand
GAATTGAAATTCTAATATCGCATTTTAATCGAAAAGCCAGGTATTGTATTCAGGAAGAAAAAAAGCGGCCAGTACTGTCGAATCTACTTATTTTCTTATGCTATCAAAACCCTTTTCTACATGATCCCAGTTTACGACGTTCCACCATGCAGAAATATAGTCAGGCCTTTTGTTCTGATACTTGAGATAATATGCGTGTTCCCATACGTCACATCCTAAGAGCGGAATCAACTGTTCTGTTCTAGGACTTGTTTGGTTTGGCATTGTCTTAAATTCTACTTTTTTACTAGATTGATTATATACTAGCCATCCCCAACCGCTACCTTGGACCAATACAGTAGCAGAAGAGAATTTCTCTTTGAAGTCTGAAAAACTCCCAAATGATGTCTTTATTGCATCAGCAATGGATCCACCTGGTTCTCCTCCGCCATTTTGCTTCATGGTGTTCCAAAATATTCTATGGTTATCAAAACCCCCGCCATTAAAGTTGATAGCACTTTTTTGATCTGCTGGAACTTGGTCAATATTTGATAATATTTCCACGATATCTTTATTTTGTGTGTCAGAAGGACATTTTTCCAGTGCTGCATTCAGCTTGTCAGTGTAAGTTTGATGATGCTTTGTATAATGTATCTCCATAGTCCTTGCGTCAATATATGGTTCTAAGGCATCATATGCATACGGTAACGGTGGTAATTCATATTTCTTCATAACCAATTAGGTTAGATTTGGAAGTATTAACGTTTCTGTTAAAACTGTGTTTGTGATTAAGTTTATGTAAAAGGAAATTCGAATTTTCGAAAAATTTTGTCGAATATTAACATAAGATTAGAGTTAAACCGAATAGCGAGTTTAAGTTGTGATCGTCGAGATTGTCTAAAAGTAGGTAATAATTCCTTATTTATTCATAGAAATATTTTAATTACTTTCTGAACATAGAACTAATTAATATGCTGTCTGTTTTGATCATGAATATAGGTGGATCCGAATGGATAATTATAATATTTATGGGTCTGTTTTTGCTTTTCGGAACAAAGAAACTCCCCGAACTCTCTCGCACACTGGGCAAGGCAATAGGTGAATATCAAAAAACTCGTCAATTACTCAAAAATGAGATCGAGGATGCTACAAATATGATGGACTCGCATAACTATATTCCGGGTTCACATATTAAGGGTCCAGTGGCTTCAGAACGACTGAAACTCGAGGCGATTGCGAGCTCTATAGGGATAAATCATTTTGGCAGAACCGATGATGAGCTGCGTATAATTATTTCAAAAAGAATCCAAGATTCGTCACTGTAGTAAAACCAGTTTTCTCATCTATTCTTATTCAGAACTATCAAATGTTAATAGAGTTCTCCCGGATCGATATCCTTGAGGTTTTAACACTTAAATATATCGGTTTTTCTCAAAACATCGAATGTCAGAATTAAGCGCTAACAAGACAATAAACCCATTTGAGGTTGCATTAAAACAGCTAGAAGAATCTTCGAAGCTCATAGACCTCGATGAAGGTATACATAAGATTTTGGCTCATCCAAAAAGAGTGCTTACGGTTTCAATTCCTGTAAGGATGGATAATAATAAAATCCACGTTTTCACAGGCTTTCGGTCACAACATAATGATGCTAGAGGACCTTTCAAAGGTGGAATCAGATACCATCCACAGGTCTCTGTCGAAGAGGTAAAAGCTCTATCAATGTGGATGACATGGAAATGTGCTATCGCCGATATACCTTATGGAGGAGGGAAAGGTGGTATTATCTGCAATCCAAAAGAGATGTCAGAAGGAGAGTTAGAACGTATGACAAGAAGATATGCTTATTCTATTTCCGATATAATAGGTCCCCATACCGATATTCCTGCTCCTGATGTGTACACCGGTGGAAAGGAGATGTCGTGGATTATGGATACATATTCTGCACTGAAAGGGAACTTCGTGCAACCAGAACTTATCACAGGAAAACCTATTGCAATTGGTGGCTCTCTTGGAAGAAATGAGGCAACAGGACGTGGCTTATCATTTACAGTACGAGAAGCTGCAAACAGGCTAAAGATTAACATGAAAACATCAACAGTGGCGGTCCAAGGGTTTGGAAACGCTGGTCAATTTGCAGCTCAACTTGTTGAGGAACAGGGAGCAAAAATAATAGCGGCATCTGATTCCAAAGGTGGCATCTATAATAAAAACGGTCTTCAAATCGGCTCCTTAAGAAAGTACAAAGAAAAGAATGGTTTCCTAGATGGATATCCAGGTGCCAAATCAATTAGTAATGAGGAGTTACTTGAGACGGACTGTACGCTATTGATTCCGGCCGCGCTCGAAAGCCAGATCACCAAGAAGAATGCTGAAAAAATTAATGCAAAGGTAATTGCCGAAGCAGCCAATGGACCCACAACCCCAGAAGCTGACGAGATTCTTTACAAAAAAGAAATCTTGGTGATACCTGACGTACTTGCTAATGGAGGAGGAGTCACCGTTTCTTATTTTGAATGGTTACAAAATCTCAGAAGAGAATACTGGACGGAGGATGATGTGAATGAGCGGTTAGACCGAAACATTACTAAAGCTTTCGCAGACGTATATCAAACCCATGAAAAATACAGAGTAAATATGCGCAAAGCAAGCATACTACTTGCAGTTCTGAGAGTGTCTGAAGCTATAAAGATTAGGGGACTTTGGCCCTAAGCCTCTAGGTGAGAGGAGAATATCAAGATTTTCAGAGCTGTTCTATTCTGTACTAAATGAATGGCCGCAAGAACAACTTTTTGTGACATTGGGATTATTTATCTTGAACCCCGATCCCATTAAGCTCTCAATGTAATCTATATTTGCTCCTTTTAAGTACCTCTGACTATAACTATCAACGACAACTCTTACTCCATTCTGTTCAATAATACTATCATCTTCGTCCGGTTTCTCTTCAAATCCCATACCGTAAGATAGACCAGAACATCCGCCACCCGAGACGTATACTCTTAAAAACAAATCGCTATTTCCTTCCTGTTTCATAAATTCAGCTACTTTCTCAGCCGCCTTAGTTGTAACGGTAATGGTTTGGCTTTGTTGTATACTTTCCATGATAATAGAATTCCATCGATAAATATAATAATCTTTTCTTTCTCGCTCAAATAGGAACCATATGTAGAATAATAATAGAAGATTATTAGTTTCTCTTTATATCTGACCACCTAGCTAAGGTTGCGGCAGCAGTAACCCAGGTGATTACCGAATTGTAGACAGGAACGTTCGCCAGTTCAACACGCGTCGAGATATTCTGGGTAAATGGACCTCCCATT
>JAICSL010000133.1 GCA_025936955.1 Nitrososphaeraceae archaeon | reverse complement strand
TTTTTGAATACCCAAATATGCTCGATTTGTTATGAAAAATAATCAATAACACACAGAGTAAGAAGAATTTAGAAAACGATGACAACGTAGCTTAAAACCATTAGAGATCCTTGTTATAAGGATATAATTGAAAGGTGAGTGATAGAATGATTATTGAAAAGATTCGAATCATATTCCAATTGGCTTTAGCGATGATAGTTCTTACTTCCTTATTACTAGCTACTCAGGGAACAGAAGCAGCATCTGCTGTTAAATTAGTTACTGGGTGGGGCACGGGGACATTTTTCTGTCGCAACGGATTAATATACAATCATGGTCAAATACATTTTGAGGCAAATAGTATTGAAGGAAAAAAAGGTATTACCGGTAACTGGACTATAAATATAATAAATACCCATACAAAGTTTTCTGAAATAGGTTCTATTGATTTTGGAAAGATATCTAATTCGCGCTCAGTAATTCTTGTAGGCAAGGAACAGTTAGACTCGCTTTGCAAAGATCAAATTTTGGGTTCCAATACTGATATCACAATTGTTAGTCAATGCGGGGCAAATGTAAATGTAACGTTGACCGCTCTTAATCAACAGAAGGGGGATTTTGTTGGGAATGTTTTATGCAATAAGCTGGAAAAATAAACGTCGTGCTAATATCAATAACTATAATTTATAAATTTTACTTTATTTCAATTATAGAGCAGATAAACAACATTATTAATTATTTTGCCTTATTTACAAATTTTGAGATCTTATAGCCCAATCCCATAACAATAAAAAGAACAATCACACTTGTTACACCCGTAATCATTATACTTAATCGAAGAACATAATGCATTATCAAGGCTACAGATACAGCTGGAACAGAAATTACCAGCGCCAATATAGTTCCTGTGGATAATATTTTGAGTGTTGCAATTTTCTTTGACTTGTCTTCTGGAATATAATCACTTCTGTCTTTCATATCTTTCCAGATTGAATCTATTTGTAGTTCATTAGCATTGATACACGGCTAAACGAGATGTATAGTAAAACGGAAATAAAATATGGACTCAATTTATTGCAATCCAATTTGATATTTATAATAATTTACTAGCTTTGTTTGTCTTAAACGTTCACCAGTTGTTTTGGCGTTTTCCATTCTGTATATATGTGATCGTAGATGACTCAAATCGCACATACATATCCCAGCAATTGGCCTGTATTTTATCCTCGAGATTTCATGTTTCTTGTAGTCGACATAGAATAACAATAGTTTTGTAAGACACAGTGTTGCTATGATGCTTCCTATGATCCAAGATAATGAGGAGCCAGATACTATAGCAACAAAAGGATTGGATTGAGATAAAACTTTTATAATCAATATAGGGATAAATATAGAAAGTACTAAACCAAATGGAGTAATAACGATAGATATCGTTGACAATTTGTCATAAGGTTTTACTTCCAGTTCAAACTGATTCAGCAAATCATTTAGTCTTTTGTCCAACTTATGCTCCACTACTGAATTCATTGCTTATACAAATACTGAGCTTATTAATTAATATTTATACATTATATTAATGAAACTTTTATAATCTCTGTGAACTAATTTGAAAACTAAATGTGTAAGGGGTTAATTTGATAAATAATTGATAAAATTAGTTTCTCTTCTCGGATAAAACAGTTAAATTCTAGAGCAGAAAACTTTGAAAAGTGAAAGATTTTCTTTAAGTGGTTTAGTAACATAATTTTACATATTTATGATAATTTATATGATTATAATTTTTAATATCAATACTTAAATTTCTTATTCCCTCGTCAAGCAACATAAGGAATGGTTAAAAATTCTAGCAAATCGAGACTTATTTTTACACGCCAAGAAATGACACCTGTTATTTTAATAAAATCGTTTTGGGTTAGTACTGCCCTCGCAGCAATTCTTTCACTTCCTCCAGTTGGAATATTTATGTTAATATTGAGACATAGTGGTAATATAATAGTCGCTTCTATTGTTGGGTTTGGGCTACATTTTCTTCTCCTTATGATCTCTGGAAAAATATCTTCGACTTTAGCAACATTGTTCGATGAATAAATCAAATTCTTGCAATTTTTGTATTAGTTTGAATTTTGTGAACAACCATTATCTTTTTTACGAATAATTCCTAAATATTAAAATGATACTTTAAAGATAATGGGTAAGAGACTAATATGGATGTGATCATTTAAGATTCATGAGTAAAATCGGCATGCCTAGTAAAATTTTTGGTACAGTCCTTTCTCATGGTGTCAGAGGCAGGATACTGACAAAGAGTGAACTTCAAACATTAGCAGAATCTCGGGATATGGAAGAAATGGTAACAAGAATTAAGAACACTGTCTATCTTGATGCCTTTGCAAAGATTTCTAAGCCATATACTGCAGAAAAAATAGAGGGAGCGCTACGGGAGTATCTAGTAAACACTCATGTAAAGATGGTCAATATCACAGGTGGATCAGGAATTCTCAATGCCTACTTTGTAAGATATATTACTTGGAATCTAAAGATAGTATTAAAAGGTAAAGCTTTAGGGAGATCCTATGAAGACCTCCTTCCAAAGGTAAACCTACGAGCTGAAGAACTTGTTGGCAGACGAGACATTGTAATAAAGGCTTTAGTTGCCAAAAATTTGGAAGAAGCGGTAGCTGCCATTTCTGGTAGTGAATTTGGAGAGGATGCTGCAAAGGGGGCTGCGGCTTATAAAGAAAAAGGCGACTTAAGATTATTTGATATATATCTTGACCATGTTTTTTATTATGACTTAGGCAGAGCAATGAACGCAGAGTCACAATCGATGGATGTAAAAAAAATTGCCTCCATAGACATAGACTCTTATAATGTACTTGCAGTTCTAAGAGGGAAATTTTGGGGTTTAAGTTCCAATGATATAAGCGAACTCATAGTAACTACAACCTCTAGAGTAACAAGAGAAACTCTACAAAAGATGATTAATACAGAAAAAATATCGGAAGCCATAGCTGAGTTATCAAATACTGTCTATGAGGACATCATACCTCAATCATCAGTTAATGATATAGACTCCATTATGCAGCTAGAAGCAGGTTTCGAATCGGCAGGAATAAAGAGAGTAATTGGCTCATTCAGATCTATGTTCAGTGTAGGAATTATGCTAGCCGCGCTAAAATTGATGATGATTGAAGTCAAGAACTTGTCTTCAATAGCATCTGGTATAGAACAGGGAGTTCCAACGGAAACAATCATAGCTAAAATAGTTCATCCGGAGTAACGAATACATTAAAAGTGATTCTGTTTAGTTACTGTCTAATAAAATATTACTTTCTTCCTATATTTAACTATTAACGGATGTCATATTTCTATTTAATTCCAAAAAAAAATTATGCAAAATTAGTCCATTGTAATCGATACCTTACGCTCGCAGATACTTACTCAATTCATTCAAAAAATATTATGTATGGGGTGGTTTTTTTCCCCTTATATCAGCATTCCAAATAAGATTTGAATAGAGCATTCTAGGTACAATTTTCTTAAATTCCGTACCATCTCCAACATACCACTTGGGAAACCATTCGTAGAGATGTAACCTAATTGTTTGAATATAGACTATTAGGCCTTCGATTAACATTATTCCGATGTTACCTCCAATCAATACAGCATAACCCCCACCATGTGCAAATGACTGATTTACTGTTACGAGCAGTGCAGCATGAACGAGAAGCATGATTCCTATCCTCGTATAACTTATGACGTTAGAAAGAACTTCTATTATTCTTACTAAGATCACCTCAATAACAATACCCATCAAACCTCCTCCCTCCTCCTGCCCATGTTTAGCAGCCAATTTCTGCTCTCTTAGTCCTCCGTAGATCATAAGCCCCACAGTAGCAAAGATAACTGGTGGTGCTGCCTTGGCGACTAAGTCAACTGTAACCCATTTGCCAAATATATAGGTGAGCCAGGGAACTGGTTCAGTATGTACATGTCCATTTATACCAAACATTCCAATTATATCATAACCGGATCCTATTGCAGCAAGTATCAGGCTAACTACAGCGAGGAATTGTATAATTGTCGGAATGTCATGTGTATATATAATAAGAGTATTTCTTTCTTGGATGTTCTTATGTAATCGTAGAAAAAAAGCCATCAATAGATGTACTATACCTATCGCAACTGAAACCTTAAGAATTTTTATAACTTGTACAAAGGTAAGTTCAGACACATTCAAAATTCCCACAAAGTCACCTAATGGTGCAAAAAGAGGAGATAATATAGATATCTGTTTTAAATGAAAACCAAATAATTCTCCAGTTCCCAAACCTGCCAAACTCGCCGCGGCACCACTAGCCGCCAAAAGCGTACCCCATGTCTTCACAGATCCATTTCCCCTTTGTCGTATAAGCATTCCAAGTCCAAATAATAATAATCCGTGTCCAAGATCACCAAACATCAAACCATAAAATAGGGGCCATACGAATGCTATAATCGGAGTGGGATCAATTTCACCATATCTAGGTATTCCTTGGGTCTCAGTTATAACTTCAAATGTGCGACTATATGATTTATTGGTAAGTAGTGTAGGCAGTATTTGATCCTTTTCATATTTATTATCATATACATCTTCGACAACTGAAATATAGTTCTCTGCAAGATTCCTAAACTTCTTCTCCATTTGTCTTGGTATATATCCTTGTATCATCGCAAAGTTTTTTGTTCCTCCTAGCTTTCTAGTTGTTTCCAAAACATCCTTTGCAACTTTTGCTGCCTCATGCAATGACAGTATTTTAGGAATAGAGGAGACCTTTAGCTTCTTAATTTTTTTGGCTATCTCAGAATTCTTTACCTTCAGTTCTTTAACGTTCCGCTGCGATTCAACATAAGCGACGCTAGGATTCTGTGGCATATCCATTGGGATTTGAAGAGGATGGACTCCAAAACTTCTTAGAACCTTGATTATTCTTTCTGAATCTTCAGATGAGCCAAAGATAATAATCCACGACTTTACATCATTAAGTTTATTTACGTAAACAGGGAGATCATTGAGACTTTTTTGTATTTCATCCTCATCCTTAGAATCTATGATAAAAATGTCTGCAAAGAATTTGTTTAGTTTTCTAACAGAAGATAGATCAAAATTGAGATTTGATGCCACTTTCAGTGCGGCTTCAATATTACTGTATTCCTCTAAGTTTTTTGTAATGATACTCTGTTCTTTCAACACCGCTTTTGGTTCTTCTAAGAGCGTTTTACTTTTATCTTCAAGATTAGCAATAAAGTTCTGAATGTCTTCAATCAAATAATCGGTTTTTCCTTTTGGAGCGCCTTTGAACATAGTGGTCATCACACCAGTTTCTAAAGAGATACCCAACGATCGAACAACATCATCAATATCCTGATATAGTCTCTGAGAATTAAGCAAAAGATCATCAAGATAGGGATTTGTATGTTCAGAAGAACTTTGAAGAAAATGGAACCATTCCAGCTCAGCCAACTTACTTACTGCCTTTTGAGTATCCATACGTGGCAAGATTACAGTAG
>JAICSL010000186.1 GCA_025936955.1 Nitrososphaeraceae archaeon | reverse complement strand
TTGGTCTATTAATATGACATTAATAATCCACTAGAAAATTCATGATAAGATTCCATGGGCCTTTACTTTTTTGATGTTTGAAATAACACTTGTCCATCATCACTCCAAACAAGAGTAGTTGTTTATCCTCTTCTCTGAAGGTAAGTAAACAATAATAAATTCATTCTCCTTTCTGACTATTTTATTATATGAATATCCTCTTTATAGATGATGAGGCCAGGCCCATGAAATCAAAAAGTTCAACAATAGAATCTATCAACAATACCAATACCCATATTTTGTTATCATGGGATAGAGATATTCTTTTTACTAATGCTTTTCTAAATCTTCATAACAGATCCATTTAGTAGATAAGATTGGTAGCCATCAACCTTATTTCTGAAACAGTATAATCTTCATCTTTGAGCAGAATGAACTTGGGATGGTAATTAGATTCCATATCGGTCTCATCAATCAAATTATACAAAATGTTTCTTTCATTATCAGTAATCAATCTGAGGAAAGTATTATTCCTCATAACATCTATATCCAAAATGGTTAGCTAAAGGAGTTGTGGTATGGTGTATAAACAAGCACAATTAGTTTACAGACCAATATACAGCATCCTTTACACCACTGTTAACTTAGGAAAAGCCCATATCTTTAATACAACCATATCTATAATGATCAAGAAACAGTAGAACACCATCAAAAATCATCGGATATGGCATGTACTTGTACTTTTTAGGTTTATCATTTAGAAATGCTACTAAAACATTATCTTTCTTAATAGAATTAAAGTAAGCAATGTTTCTATCTGGAACTGGATACAAAAGTATAATACATTTATCTAACGTCTTTTAAGAAAAAATGTGAAACTGATCAATCTACAACCAAGCTTTAGTTAGAAGAGTGAAAATATCACTGTCTTTTGATGTCGTTAAAACTGGGAAACTGAATTAAAGCAAAGAATAAAGATAAAGTTGGTGAACTATTTCAAATCGAATACATCTATTTACTTGGTCTTAAGTAATTTCATTTTCGTTATCAACAAGCACAGAAAATTATAAGGATAATCCATATTCTTACAAAGTAAAGAATTGATGGTTGGACAGTATTGACAGTTGTTTTCAGACATTCTTAAAGATTTCGGGATAGCAATGGACCATTCTATTTCCCACAGATTTATAAAACAACTGTCCAGACCCTCAAACTGTCCAGAAACTGAAGATATAGATAATAAGGTTATGTCTTATTTGTGATGGGATTATTTCTGTTCCAATATCTTTAAATTTCTCTTTACTCAAACTAGGCATGGAATCCTATTTATAGGACTGATATCGACACCAAGCCCTCTGGACCCGTTATGATTTTGTCTCTTTTTAGGGATCCTGCTAATAATATGGTGAAAAGAAAAAAGTGGTAGAAAACCAAAAAATACAGTATCTACAGGACTGGCCATCAAACTTTCAGATATACAACCTCACATCCATAAACTTAATAAAAACCAAGATCGATAAAGAAAACTATGATTTTCTAAAGCTACCCTTTGCATAGGATTGCCAAGGTACACAAGGAGAAGATAGGCCAAGAATGTGGACCTCATAATGTAGAATATCAAATACATCCTAATGGAACAATAATGATGTTCATATCCTGCTTGGATAACCTTTCCGGTTTTATGAAAAACAAGATATTTCAGAAATAATGATATTCCTTGGTCGAGGTGAGGGTAGGTTAAAGAATAGCAACTTTGATCGCCTGACCTAATAATCAAGGTTCATTCATAATAAAATAAAAAGGTACATTTGAAAACAGAATTGTTTAATGCCGATCTTATATCTACAAAAAACTGCAAAAAATACACTTGTTTAAAATAGTCAGACTGTGTTAGTTTTATATGGTGAAAGATGAAAAATCAAACAATTCGTCAACAACATCACCTAAGACCAGTTCTTCTAAACGATCTTCGATAGTACTAGCTCTAGTGGCATTAGCACAATTAATGGTTATTGTAGATTTTACGATTGTGCAGGTTGCCTTGCCATCAATAGGAAAAGAGTTTGGTGTATCTATCAATGGTTTGCAATGGATAGTTACTGCTTATGGTTTGACTTTGGCAGGGTTTCTATTGTTCAGTGGTCGTAGTGGAGATATCTATGGCCATAAAAAGTTGTTCATCCTAGGAATTATCTTATTTTCTACTGCTTCATTGGCAGGTGGTCTTGCTTCTTCTGAATTTATTTTGATCCTTTCTAGAATAATTCAAGGACTTGGTGCTGCAATGGCTTCTGCTACAGGATTATCAATTATAGCCACAGTCTTTCCCGAAGGCAAAGAGAGAAATCGGGCTCTAAGTATTTTTGCAGCAGTGTCAGGTTCAGGTTTTGTTGCTGGAATGACATTGGGAGGAATAATCACTTCAACTTTAGGGTGGAGATGGGTGTTTGAAATCAATGTACCAATAGGAATCATTGTATCTTTTTTATCAGCAAAGTACATTTCAAATACCATCGGTCAAAATTACAAAAAAAATAGACATCTTGATATTTATGGGGCAGTTTCAGTAACCGCAGGGCTAATGTTACTTGTTTATTCTCTAAATATTGCACAAGATATTGGATTTGAGTCTCCTCAAACACTTGAGCTTCTTTTATCATCCGCCATAGTTCTATCTGTCTTTATTTTGATAGAGCATAGATCAAAGGCACCTCTCATGCCCCTTGGCTTTATACGAAGAGGCTCAATCTTTTGGACAAACGCCCTGGCATTGCTTCAACTTGCAGCGTTTGTGGCAATGACGTTTATTCTTACCAATTATTTTCAACAGGCTCTTGGTTACTCTGCTCTTTCTACGGGTCTTGCATTAGCCCCCATGGGTGTGGTCTTTTTAATAATCTCTGCATTTTTGGCAGCACCATTAGTAAATCGGTTTGGTGTTAAACCTTCCTTAATCTTGTCGATGGTTTTGCAGACTGTAGGCTATCTCTTGCTTTCAAGGATCTCTCTTACAGAAAGTTACGTAGGCGGATTGCTAGGACCAATGCTCTTAATTGGATTTGGAGCCGCATTTAACTTTACTTCAACTAATATAGCTGTACTGATGGGAGCAAGGAGAGGTGAAGAAGGTCTCGCATCAGGATTGATTAATACATCTAGACAAATTGGAGGCCCGATTGGTATTGTAGTACTTTTGACAGTTGCTACTTTTGGGACTCCACATATAACAGGCCAGATAATACCATCCACTGCAGCTATGGTAACAGGCTTTGGTTATGCTTTTTTGGCAGCTGCATTAATAACTGGAATGGGAATTGTCTTTGCATTTTCATTGAAGCAACAAAAACAACAACATCAAGGTAATTCAGGGAAGACTACACTGTACAGAGTTGATCTTTAGACTATACCTCTGCATTCAATATAGTCAAATCAATAGGAGAAAACTTTCTCCGATAATACCAAAGGTTAACATTGTGTATAAAGTCGATTTTTCTAAGGATTGGATAGTCTAAAATTTATCTAATCCTTTAATTCTACGAAAAAATGCTGCTGCTCTATACTATTGAGTGTTGTAATTCAATCAACTTGTTTTCAGATATTTGAGCATTATCAAAAAAAGAGAATTATACGGCCAAGATGGCTGAATATATCTTCAGCAGGCCTAATAGATTTTTGACGATAAGGTAGTTCTAGACGTTATGAGCCTTGCTTGCACTGCCGGTACTAGCAAATGCATCATTCGGACTCAAAGCAAAGCTAACTGCCAAGGCTATTCCGAATGTTACATCTATGTTGATGCCATACACAACTAATTGTGGATGTAGTACTGCAAACTTGTTTATTTTTCTGTTAGTGTTTTGAACATATCTGTATAAGTAGAGGCAGAATTTAATAAATATTGCTGTATTATGCCATTATTCCACTATCAAGTGCCATAAAATGAAAAATCGAGTTTATGCATGATTATAGATTACACAACGACAAAGAAATTAAATTAGACGAGACTTTGAACATCAATGACAATGAAATAAATCTCTAAAAAGTAACATCAATCGGATGTAAGGTAGCTAGGGTTCTGTGCTCAAAACAACATTTACCGATGGTCAGAGGCTACAGATCGTGCAAGTGCTAATTTGATAAAGCAGAATAATGCTTTATACCTTCAATCTGAATTTGTTGTTCTATCAGGATGGACACTAGAAGTGCAGTATATAAATCATAATCTGAAAGACCATAAGCTTGATTCTTGATATCTGGAATAATTTTTACTCACAATTCCAAGCAATAGTTGTTTATCTTCACTCGGTAAACCATCAATAAATTAATTCCAGTTACTGATTATTTTACTATACATATTATCCTCCTTATATGAAGCTAGATCGATGAAATCAACAAGTCCAATCATAAACCTCCCTATATACTATTGGTTATCAACAAATCAGTGGATGTTTTACTATGATTTATTTCAAATCCTCATACCAGATCAATTACGTATTATCATCATGATGACTAGTAAG
>JAICSL010000253.1 GCA_025936955.1 Nitrososphaeraceae archaeon | reverse complement strand
TGACAATATTAGCGGTTATTTCTGCAAACGACATGTCTATTCGTTATCCACTCAATATTGCTAATATGATCATGTTTGTATAATAATATAGATTAGCCAATATATACGAATAGTGTTAATCGATTGGTTATAGATACTATTGTCGCTTAAAGCAAAGGTCGCTGTGTGTAACGAATAATGAAGTCACAGTCATTATATGTAAGACAGATATATTGTGCAGAAAAAAGAAAGCAAGAGGCAGTAGGATATTTATAAGATGAGATATCTCATGAAATTATAGAAAATCATCTAAAGAATCTTATTGAATTGATTGAAAGAATGCCTAAGCATATGTAGATATATTATTTATCAAATCTGAAAAGTCGAGGAGGTATAATAATGAATATTTAGTTAAACAGTTGTGATTTCAGAACATACAGAAGTTCGTCTATACTAATACAAACGCAGGAATGATTGCCACAATTAAACAAATGCCTAGAATATGGTGAAAATAATATGAGCTTATACTCGTGAAAATAGAAATATCGGGAGTGAAGATACTTGTAACAATGACAGACAATAATTTGATTGAATCTACGCCAGAACCCTCGACGAAAAGATGGAAAGGGCTTAGAGAAGTAGCAAAAGAGCGCCGTATTGCAAGTGAGAAATCTTCGTTTGCAATAGGATATAACATTGTAATTGATGGCGGTACAGTATTACTATAACATGGTGATATCTATTATTTATGATCAACTATAATGAAGAAAAGGATGATCTACAATAAATGTCGACATCCATAAATAATCATGCATATCTTAAAGGAGAGACTACAAGTAAAAAACGTATGCTAAAAACTGGGTATACTACTGGTACGTCTGCTTCCGCTGCTACAAAGGCAGCGTTAATCGCATTGAAATCTGGTCAAAATGTCGACATAGTTACAGTTTCTCTTCCTAAAGAAAAAACTGCATCGTTAAAAGTGGCATGGACAAGAGCCGATGAGAAAGAAAATTCTGTTACTTGCGCAATTATAAAAGACGCCGGTGATGACCCAGATGTTACCCATGGTGCAGAAATATGCTCTACGGTGTTTTTTACCAATCAGACAGGCAAGATAACCATAGAAGGTGGTAAAGGTGTTGGTATAGTAACAAAGCCTGGGCTTGGTCTTGATTTGAATAAAGCTGCAATTAATCCGATACCTATGAAAATGATAGAACACGCAGTCAGGGAGGTAGCGGCAGAGCATCTAACAAAATGTGGTATAAAAGTAATTGTTTCTGTGCCTAAAGGGGAGGAACTTGCCAAAAAAACTGACAATCCCAGACTAGGGATATTAGGTGGTATTTCTATTTTGGGTACAACCGGCATAGTGTTACCGTATTCTACTGCTTCTTTTGCTGCTTCTATTAGGCAGAGTTTGGATGTCTCATTGGCGATGGGGACAGATACAATCATTCTTAGTACAGGTGGAAGGAGCGAAGATTTTGCCAGAGAGTCTTGTGGAAATTTATTACCAGATCATTCATTTGTCCAAATGGGTGATTTTGCAGGTTATGCAGTGAAACAATGTTATAAAAAGAAGGTTCGAAAAGCGATTATAGTTGGGTTTATAGGAAAATTGACGAAAATGGCTATGGGAATAAAGCAAACTCATGTTAAAGGTTCTCATGTTGATATGAAATTTCTAGCAACCGTTGCTGCAGAGTGTAACATACCAACACAAATAATAAACGAAATAAAGAATGCAAATACTGCTAGACATGTTTCTGAAATAATAAATAAGCATGATGTTCGAGCGTTTTATTATCTATTGTGCAAAAAAGTTTATGAGCAAATGTATGAACATTCTAAAGGGGAATTACAAATCGAGATAATTATGTTTGACTTTGATGGTAAAATCTGTGGAAAATTTCCACCTTAATTGTTCTGATTATCATTTTGTATACATCAATTTATATATTTGAGACTAATTCGTACGGATTCGCAAATGCCATGGCACTTGAAAATCAATAGTAGTCTATTAACGCGGTTTCCGTATACTCTTATTGTATATAATATTCTTTTCCAGTCAATATGAACTTCTGATTGCATCACAAAACTTGGTTCAAGGTTACCAAACTCTATATTTACTTGCATACTAACTCTTTTGACAAAGCAATTTATATAGTGTCAAATTTAAATCTTCAAAAATGTGTGAGACTCGTCTATTCGCCTCGAGTAAAAATCTAAGATCGCTATTGGCAGTATTATCTTCGTTGATTTTAATATTATCAATAACCTCTATTTCTACAGTACCGCATAACACGATTTTTATTAATCGTAATATAGATGCTCGTTATACAACTTCTTTTCCCTACAATTCTACTTTCTCTCAAGATAATGATAACAATGCTTATGCAGCTTATTCTAAGGCAGCACCTAGTCCTTTAGGACCTACAATAAACGATGCTAATCTTACGGCAGAGTTACTTGTAAAGGGACTAAAAAGACCTACAAGTATGGCATTTTTAGGTCCAAATGACATTTTAGTATTAGAAAAAGAAACTGGCTTGGTAAAAAGAATTCTTAACGGCAAGTTACTCCCTACTCCCCTGTTAGATGTACCTGTGGCATCGAATATCGAAAGAGGATTACTTGGGATCGCAATCTCTCAAAACAAATCCCTTGATGGCCAAAGATATGTTTTCTTATACTATACAGAATCAGGTGGGGGACAAGATGGGGATGATCTCACTGCAGGAGTATCACCAGCTGGTAATCGTCTTTACAGATATGAATTGACAAATGATAATAGCAAATTGGTTAACCCCAAATTGCTCTTGGATTTGCCTGCTATTCCAGAAAACCAAAGAGGAGAACATAATGGGGGTAAAGTCCTGATTGGTCCTGATGGGAATGTATATCTAGTCATAGGTGAGGTAGGAGGACATCGAACTCAGGCTCAAAATAATGAAAGTGGTCCTAACGCCGATGGAACAGGAGGTATATTAAGAGTAACTCCAGATGGTAACGCAGTATCTAATAGTCTTCTGGGAAAAAAACCACCTTTAAACGTCTATTATGCATATGGGATAAGGAACAGCTTTGGTATGGATTTTGATCCTGTAACTGGAACTTTATGGGATACTGAAAACGGCCCAACTTCTGGAGATGAAATTAATCTTGTTCAACCCGGATTCAACAGTGGATGGTCCAAAATTGAAGGTTATGCAAAAGACGCGATTTTAGGAAAAATAAATCCATCAACGGATCTAGTAAAATTAGGCAAAAAAGCAAAATATCATGATCCTGAATTTGTTTGGGCTATTACGGTAGG
>JAICSL010000050.1 GCA_025936955.1 Nitrososphaeraceae archaeon | reverse complement strand
ATCATAAAGAAATTTACATTAGAAACTTTTCAGAATAAATATAATAGTGGAATTTACTCTCGGGATAATTAGTAGGACTTATTGTCCCTAATTTGATTCTCAAAATCAAAGGCTTCTTTATCTCAAATCTTTGTAACAACAATGAGAGAGGGCATATCTTCGTAATAATAATGATAACTGAAAGCATTTTGACTGTATAATGAACATTCTGTTCAAAGAATTAGGTGATACTGATCGATAAGAGTACAATTGATCAAACGAAACCTATTTTCGTTTATATATTCTCTGGTAGTTAGGATTATTATATAAAGATCACAACAACACAATTAGTCTTACTTAGATATGGGATAATGAAAGTAAACAGTTCAGCATCTATTAGTAGCACTAATTTCATCACTTCAGATCTCTACATAAAATTTTATTACTGTTTAAAATTTGAACAAAAACAGTAACCTTAACGTCGATTGTACCAGTATGGCAGCTGCAGCTTTAGTAGCAGGAGCGCTGATCATAACTCCCGCAGCATATGCATCGGGTGATGGAAATATAATTACTTAAGTAAAGAACAAAGATAAAGCAATAGCAACTGGATTTGGTCAAACTGCAGCAAATGTTCAGTTGAATGCTGTAAGTGACGTGGCTGCACTCTGTATATAATAGTACATCATGGTCGTTCTTCTAAAATAGAACGACCATTTTTTTGGATAGGAATTCGATTTTTTATGTCTAATACTTTAATTTATAGATTCTATAGCGAATTATCTTGTAAATTTGTAATCCGCTTACGCTAATTGGACACATCAATCATTGATGCGCTTCGCCAAAATAGTGGGCATCAATGACCTGCTTTTTACCGATCATAAATGTACCTTGGCTAACCCATCATATAATACCAAGGAATATGCAAATTTAGTTGACTATTTTTCATTCAGGTTGTATATTTATTTTATTTTTCTATATGGGACTGTGATAGTTATTAAGAGAACGTTTCACGGTCGGATCTGATTAATTTAATCCTTGACAGGCGAATGTAATTTCTTTAATATATTCATCTTTGCCATTCAAATTATATCTCTTTACTGACAGAATGAAAAGAAAAATAAACATCGTTCTTAGTATATCTGCTATCTTGATTAAAGGAATAAGTCATAAACATTTAATACGATGAAGTTATAAATTTAGTTTGTATAACTATGAGTACTAGCAATAGCAATAAGTCTTCATCTAAAACTATTGATGTTAGAGGTCTCTATTGTCCTGAGCCTGTCTTTAGAACAAAGATAGAAATGGAAAGATTAGCAATAGGAGAGATGATTAAGATAGTGGCCGATGATCCGGAATCTGAGGAAGACATTTCAAGATGGGTAAGAAGGAGCGGGCATGAACTTTTATCTATCAATAAAGATCAAAAGGATCTTGAATTTATAATAAAGAAGGCAAAATAGAAATGACGACAGTTGCATTGCCGGATGTAATTGACCGGATAGGCAACACCCCTTTGATAGAGTTAACTTCCTTTTCTCATGAGAATGTCAAATTATATGCTAAATTAGAGTGGTATAACTCATTTGGTTCTGTTAAAGATAGAGCTGCCTACTGGATGATTAGGAATGCTGAAAAAAAAGGCATATTAAAAAAGGGCAAAAGTATAATCATTGAGCCTACATCTGGCAATACAGGTATCGCTTTAACTGGTATTGCTACTGCTCTAGGATACAAAGTTGAAATTGTTATTCCTGAAAAAGTTAGCAATGAAACGAAAATAATTTTGAGAAATTTAGGTGCTACTTTGCATGAAACCTCGGATGATTTGTGTCCTAGGGTAGGTTCAGGGACAGATCAAAGTATAGCACTCGCTAAAGCGATTTCAAAACCAAAGCCTGACCTCTATTATATGCCAAACCAATATGAAAATGAATCTAATTTTTTGGCACACTATGAAAGTACCGGCCCAGAGATCTGGGAACAAACCAATGGGAAAATCACTCATTTTCTTACAGGTTGTGGTACTGGAGGTACAATCACTGGTACTGGGGCTTTTCTGAAGGAAAAGGACAGGAAAATACAAGTAATTGCGATTCAGGCTCAAAGAAACCATCTGCTTCAAGGACTAAGAAACTTTGAAGAATCGGCTATGCCAGATTTGTTTAAGCGGCATTTGACTGTTGTCGATGACTGGATAACAGCTACTAATGAGGATTCATTCAATAGTGTAAAGCAATTATTTGAAAAAGAGCAATTACTCGTTGGACCATCTTCTGGATCTGTTATGGCATCTATGATTAAAACGGCTGAAAAGTTAGAGAGTGGAAATCTTGTTGGCATATTTGCCGATGATGGTAGAAAATTTAAAAGTTTATATCTTCAACAAAATATTTTTTCCGAAAGCAAATATGAGACGGCTCTAAGGAATGCCAAGAATCTTTCAAATATGCCTTATATTTTTTCCTAGCAATTTCAATTTCTAATTTCCTTCCATTTTATTTATACTTAATTCGACTCTTCCTTGTCTTTCGCTCAACCATTTTTCTACATCTAATGCTGCCATACATCCAAAACCCGCAGCTGTTACTGCCTGTCTGTATCTATGATCATGTACGTCACCTGCTGCAAAGACCCCATCTATACTTGTTCTCGTATTGTTTTGTAATACAATGTACCCTTTGTCATCTAATGTCAATTGATCCTTGAAAATAGTTGTATTGGGTTCATGGCCAATCGCCACGAATAATCCCCCAGCTGGAATTGAGTGTTCTTTACCATTTTTTATATCCTTGACAATCACTGTCACGACTTTTTTATCGCCTTTAATATCGGCTATCACATTATTCCAAAGAAACTGAATCTTGGGATTTTCGAATGCCTTTTCTTGGAGAATTTTGCTCGCACGTAACGAATCTCGTCTATGAATTAGTTTTACGGTTTTTCCGAATTTGGTAAGGAATGCTGCTTCTTCTAAAGCGGTATCTCCTCCGCCAACTACGATTATGTCCTCACCTTTGAAAAATGGGCCATCGCATGTGGCACAATACGACACTCCTCTACCAGCAAAATGCTGTTCTGCCTTGATACCTAATTTACGGGGCGAAGCACCAGTACTTATTATGACAGAGTCAGCCAAATAGGTTTCTGAATGGGTTATAATTACAAAAGGTCTTTTTTTAAAATTTACCTCAATAACTTCATCATCTACTATGTTGGAACCGAATCTTTCTGACTGTTGCCTCATATTCATCATCAATTCTGGACCGAAAATCCCGTTGGGAAACCCGGGATAGTTTTCCACCTCACTAGTTGTCATCAATTGACCACCTGGAAGGGTCCCAGAAATAATGAGTGTTTTAAGTTTGGCACGTGATGTATAAATTCCTGCAGTATACCCTGCAGGACCAGAACCAATGATAACAACGTCAAATTGTTTGGTCTTGTCAGGTTTGCCAGATTCCTCATTTTCGTCAATATTTAGCATATAGTGGTTATCTTATTCAGAAGTGAACCTGTTAATAATTTGTTCGGAAGCTGTTACAGACTACTCAAACTCATACTATGATAAGAAATTAAAGTGCGAATAGATGTATTTCAGAACTTAATCCATCATATACAAATAAAACGTCTTAAGTGACCGGTAAACTAATCGTTTCTTTTCTCTTTTTCATTCTAATAATCATAACGGATTAAAGAAATGTAATCAAATAACTCATGGAATCAGAAAATCCAGAAAAAATATGCAATTTCTTATCCTAATCTATTGTTAATTTCTAATAAGATTAGAGTCTATAGATTTGCTCACATTGCTAATCTTTAAATCTTTAAACGCTTTTAGTCTGCTTATTGAATCGAACGCTGATAACGACGATTGCTATCATAGCAATAATTCTTTTCAGTATATTGCTGATATTTCTGAATGCAAACAGCACCATAATACCCATTCCCACACCACATATGGGAATAAAAGGGGCTATGGATGAGAATCCATTAGGCTCAGCCATTAACCTGGGAAAATAGATTGATTGTTTGCGTCATCTGTTTTTGTGCTCTATAAATCTAGTTGAATCAATTTGATTACTTATTTTGGGACATAGTAGTGTTACTCTCCTTGCCCATTCCTTGAATCGTAGTAGAATTTGGATTCCCAATGTTTGTGTTGTTTTTAAAAACAGACGTGTTATTTCCTCCCTTGGTCAACTGTTCAGCACTTCCTAGGGGCTTGGTGGTATTCCCGGAACTGCTTGATGTATTTGACGTTGTATTTGCCTGCGATTGAGCATAGATCGACATGACATTGCCAGTTAGTATAAATAATACTCCTAGCATGCCTGCTGACGTAGCGGCAATGCTGAATAATTTGTTCATTGTGTCAAATCGTGTCACAATGGAAGATAATACTTTTATCTCTTTTTTATATATTCACATTCCAGTTTGAGTTTGAGTTGACTCTGGATACTTTTAAAATCGAGATTTTTACTCTTTCCATTTATGTAGTAGTCGAATAACGCCAAAATTTAAGTAGCATCTCTTCTGAAATGTTATATGTCTAATAATATAGATAAAAATGATAATGTTTGGCCTTTAATCAACGACTGGAAAACCAAAGTGGCTCTTTCCATTGTGCCTTTGAATGATATAGATAGGTTAGCAGAATATAGTCTCCATCTCTCAAGAATCATTGCATATCCAAAACTTGATGTCTGCGCGACAATGTATAAGATAGATCAGATGGGTGAAGAGATTAAGCGGGAAGTGTCTGAACTAACCACTCTTAGGCCTACTCAGCTAATTGAAAAGTTAAATGACTATTTCTTCAAACAGAAAGCCTTCAAAGGCAACATTCAAGATTATTATAATCCATTGAACAGCTATCTGAATATTGTATTGGAAAGAAAAACTGGTATACCTATAACTCTGTGTATTTTATATATGCGAATTGCCTCTTTTGTTGACCTCAAATTATTTCCAGTCAATTTTCCTACTCATTTCCTTGTCAAACACACCTTGGATAATGAAGATGAAATTATTGTCGACGTATTTAACGGGGGGAGAATAATGGATGACTATGCGCTAAAATCCTTACTTGATAACTACTATCCTAAGGAAAACATTTCATTGACCCGCGCATTTGTGGAAAAAGCAACCGCAGCTCAGGTAATCATACGCATGTTAAATAACTTAAAAGGCAGTTATTATGAATCTCAGGATCTGGAGACCGTAGAATTAATAAATGAGATGATTTTAGCTATAGATAGCCATTATCCATACGCCATAAGAGACAAAGGTATGATGTTATTAAAAAAGAACCATCTTTCGGAAGCTCTCAAAATATTGAGTAGCTATCTTGAAATTAATCCCGAAGCAGAAGACGCAGATGATATATTGGAGATAATTAGACAAATGAGGTAAAGTCTAAGCAGCCGATAATAATTCTGACCTGTCTTCTTGCTCAATAATATTTATGTACTTACCCATTACTAATATCCAAGGTTATAGTTCAAGAGTTTCCCTAAAAATTTGATAATATATATTTTGCAGTTAATCGTATATCTCAACTAAGCGAAAGTTCCTTTTGTAACTTGAGAAATAATTGTTTTGCATTTTTTCTAGCCTCATCTGTGAGCTCTTCATTGAATATAGTGTTGCTCAAAGAATCCATGACTATTTGCCATTCTGACTCGGATAACATAAATTTAGGCTTATATTCTCCCATAACTACTATATAGTGCACTATAAATCTGTAATAAATTCTTATGTTATCATAAAATCTTGAAGATATTTAGTGCTCTCAAATCCGGATTAATGGCTTGCATGTTGAATTGAATGAAGGATAGCTCGTGTACGGATCATCTCAATTCACAAAATGGGTAACAGATGTTGTGATTTGCCTTTGACGAAGGATTCTCCTATCTGAACCTGCTTTCAAAAAGTGGGAGATAGATAAAATAATAGTTAGTTTGGTAATTAGGAGATTTCGTTCAACTTACATTGAAAATGGGTTAAAGGAACTCTAATAACTATTTCTGCAATGAAATTATCTCATAAGAGGAAAATAGGAAGAAACCAGAACTTGTTTCAACCAACTTTCTTGGTTATAGGGATTTTATTGGCCTCAATGATGCACGCAGAATGCAAGTATATTCGTTAGTTAACGATAATAGGATTTTGTAAATAAGATGTTCTCTTTTTCTGTGGAGGGAGTTTAAATCTGTAAACAAGATCCAAGAATGTTTTAGGAAATTGTAATTAAAAACACATTCATGTAATTTTATACTAAATTATAACGTTACCAATACTCAATAAATAATAAATAATCAGATTGACATACGTATCAAGCTTTGAAAGAGGAGATAGTCGAAAAAATCTTAAAATCATTTATAGAAGAGAAGTCTATCATTAAAGTCCTAACTACATTGGAAAATAATGAATACTGTTCAAATCATAGTGGCTCGAATGGGTCCGTGTTCAAAGGACGTTTCAGGTCAATGTCGACTAGTAAGGATATCGTGACATGGGTTAATTAAGTATATTCGAGCCTTTTCAATACTGTTCTGAAGTACTTGTTCTATGAATTTTCTTAATTCCATTTATTTGCAATCGCCAAGTCTAACACTAAATTCAAATGAATTTATATCAGTGCTTTTTATGCACTGATACGTATACCTACAGCATATCGGATATTCAGATATCATATAGAATTGCAGGAAATCCATCTCTCTATACAAATAATCAGCCTTTTCAGTTCCTCATCGTGTCCGGTGACGTATGGAATGCCTCAAAATTGTTACCTAAGACTATATCATATTTTTTAAGGGGAGTGTACTGAAAACGGACAGATCTTTATCAGAAATTATTATACAACTCAAACAAGAGTATACAAAATATTACAGAGCACAGAGCTTTATTAGCGAAGTAATTCCATTATCGTCTTCTGATAATTTACCATTTGAAGATTCTATATTGAGAAAATTGAACGATTTCATAAAGTATAATCCGATCTACTATCAGTCTGATAATCTCTATCTCTTGGATACACCCTGTAAATCATATCAGGGCGATATCAATACCTTTTGGTTGAGCAGCAAAAAATATGACACCAGTTATCAACCATTTTATCCAACATGGATGTTGTCTGCTTATGCATTATCACTCACAGCTAAACAATTAGGCTTTAGGGAAATTATTGATATTGGTTCGGGAGACGGTAGAATACCGTACTGTGGTAAATTATTAAATATGGATTGTCTTGGAATTGAAATTGATGAAGATCTAGCAAGACTTCAGAATAATATATGTGATTTATCTCAGGTAACATACCCTATATTTAATGAAAATATATTATCATTTGAATTTGATTCATTTAATTTCATTAGCCCGGTTTTTTTTATTTCGGGATTACCTGAAATGGGCGAGATGCTTGCAACCTCGGTCATCACTAAAATTAAGAAGATCGGGAGGCTAAAACATACAGCAGGCTTTAATTTCATGGGAAGCCATGTGATGAAACAGTATTCCAGTGATAAAACAAATTGGGGTTGGGGAAACATAATCAAACAATTTGATTTAAGGATTGTAGAATGTTTAACATTACCTACCCATTGGACCAATGATCAAAAAATGGATACTCCTTATATCTATACAAAATTTAAATGAGTACTTCATATAGCGAGTCCACATATAGAAACAAGATTGATTACCCTTCTTTTATTATTTGAACAATCTCATTGTGTCATTTGACACAGACTTTAATTAATCGACATTCATAGTCAGGTAAAGAAATGCGAGACAATTTTCTAGTAATATGCCCTTCTTTCGTAGCAACTTCACTTAAGAAATTATGCCAATTGTTCTATTAAGACAAATTAAAACAATCAAAGTATGAGAAGCTGAAGATTATTCTGATAGGTGATTATGAACGTAAAGGAGTATTATCTTCTATTTGACTATAGAAATAATTCCTATTGTTGTCTATATTTGGAGTTCTGAACAGAAGATTATCATTCGATCTTTAATGTGATGTGTGTAACAGTAATGGTATTGAGCGTCAACCAACATCTTACCCAAGAAATTTTGCACAACACCTATGACAAATGGTCAATTCAATAAAATTATAATTATCAGGTGCTTTTTACTTGATGAAATCGGAACGACTTAATCATATTCTCCACAACAGGTAGATAAATAGGGAAGACTTTTACCGGAGCAACATATCGAAAAAGAAATAACGCGTCATCTTTCATGGTATAAACAGCCATGCTCTCTTGGGCGCGATCCGAGATGAATTTTAATCGATGAGCCGTGTAGTTCTCACCGATGGTAGTATTTGTATTTAGATCGATAATCTTGACGTTAGGATTGGTCTGTCTTAGACTACCGACAACCAAGTTAGTATATTGAGTTAGCGATAAATTTAGGAATATTAAATCTTGAACTCCTATTCTAAAATTTACATCCGGTGATCTGAAGATATCATTTAATCTTGTTGTATTAGGGGGTACAAACATAACAATTCCTTGTAATTGTTCAGTCGCCAGATTGGTTGTGTTAAACCCAGACTGGGTCCAATCAGAAGGATATTCGATCCGTATTCCGTACGTTTGGTTTTCATATGTTTTAAAACGGTTTGAAGCTCCGCTATTTT
>JAICSL010000247.1 GCA_025936955.1 Nitrososphaeraceae archaeon | reverse complement strand
TTAAGAAGAGCACTATCAATAATAGCTAGATTAGGATGGAGTATTAGTCTTCAAGATGTTGCAGATATGCATATTGATTATTTAAAACAGATGTATCCAGAACTTGAAGAGCATAGACAAGATATCAGAACTATACTTCAAATTGAATCCATCAGATATACCGACACAAGACAAAGAATGAATGCAATTGCTACATCTATCAAAAGTAGAAAGAAGAAGATAGAAGTGGATGATCTTATCAGGATGTATGAATCTGATGGTGTTACTCCAGACTTTTTAGTCGAAGAGGGTGCAATTAAGAACATTCCACCCACTTTTTATAAGAGACTTGCGGACATTCACACGATAAGGGCAGTAGGACAATCTCAAACACCTATAGGCGGATTGGATATGATCTCCCCTACAAAAATGTTATATTATGAGGATGCATCTATGCTTGAATTTACTGCACAGATACTCAAAATAATAGATAAAAAATACATCGTACTAGATCGGACAGCTTTTTATCCTCGCGGAGGAGGACAAGAACCAGATACAGGAGTTATCAACGGTATTATTGTAGCGGACGTTATAAAACAGGGGAACATCATAGTTCATAAACTAACAATGGATGCAGATAGCTTGTTGGAAGGTAGTACAGTATGTGGAAAGGTAAATGATAGGAGACGAGATTTAATTAGTAAACATCATACTGCTACTCATATACTTAATACATCAGCAAGAGTGAATCTAGGATCATGGGTCTGGCAGAATTCTGCATACAAAGATGAGAAATATGCAAGATTAGATATCACTCACCATTCTGCTCTGAATAAAGAAGAATTAGAAAGAATAGAAAAAACAGCAAATAGTATAGTTAGAAAAAATTTACCAGTATATATTAGAATATATGACCGCGGCGACGCAGAACGTAAATATACTTTTCGTATATATCAGGGTGGAGTTATTCCTAGCAACAATGTGAGAATCGTGAATATTGAAGGTTGGGATATTGAAGCATGCGGAGGAACCCATGTACGTAAAACTGGAGAGATAGGGTCTATTAAAATAACAAAGGCTGATAGAATCCAGGATGGAGTAGTAAGGCTAGATTTTGTCGCCGGCGAACCAGCAATTAACTATATACAAAAGCAGGAAGATCAGCTAATTGCTATAGCTCAGTCACTAGGATCAAGTAAAGATAACATCGTTGAATCGGTTGAAAAGATCATCAGAGAATCGGAAAACGACAAGAAGAAAATTAAGGCAATTCTTAAAAGAATTTCCGTTCAGACAGCAAAAGTAATTTCATCAGAAGCAAAACAATTATTGGATAATGGAACTAAATTTTATTACAAATATGATGAAGAACTTGATGCTGAGTATCATATTGCCATAGGTGAAAAATCTATTATTACTGATCCCTATCTTATCTATGTTGCTGTATTAACAAATGATAAAAGAATCCAGGTTATTGTATTTGTTGGCGAGAAGATAAGGAATACAATCAAAGCCAGTATGATAGCTAAACATATTTCCACGCAAATTGGGGGTTCAGGAGGCGGGGATGATAGATTCGGTCAGGGAGGAGGCAGGTTTAAGGATAAAATAAAAGAAGCGATACTCTCAGCAGAACAAATAGTTATAAAGAACACGTGAGATTATTATGATTAATCATATAGATATCGATTGGAATTCAATTGAAAAAAAATGGCGCGAAAGATGGGAGTTCCAAAAGATCTTCGAAGCCGACCCTGACGTTATGAAGAAAAAATATTTCATAACAGTGGCTTATCCTTATCCAAATTCTCCTCAACATTTAGGTCATGGACGAACCTACACTGTGGCTGATGCTCATGCACGATATATGAGAATGAAAGGACATAATGTATTATTTCCTATGGGTTTCCATTATACCGGAACACCTATCCTAGGTATGTCACGTAGAGTTGCAGCAGGAGATCAGGAACTCTTGGACACTTTTCGCAAGACCTATTTTTTATCAGAGGAAACAATATCTTCCTTCGTTAATCCACTAAAAATTGCTAGCTACTTTCATAATGAAATTAAGATTGGAATGAAAGAGATGGGCTATTCAATAGATTGGCGGCGCGAGTTTACTACGATAGACAAATTATATTCAAAGTATGTATCATGGCAGTTCAGATTATTACGCAAGAAGGGTCTCATAATCCAGGGATCTCACCCGGTAGGCTGGTGCCCGAGGGATCAAAACCCTGTTAGCCAGCACGATACTATCGGTGATGTTGAGCCAGATTTCAATGAATATGTTTTGATTAAATTCAAACTGGATAGCTATACCATCCCTACAGCAACTCTACGGCCCGAAACCGTTTATGGAGTTACTAACATTTGGATTAATCCAAAAATTGATTATGTAGAGATAGATCTTGATGATAATGGAGAGAAATGGATTGTAAGTAGACAAGCTGCGAAAAAATTAGAATTTCTAGATCATAAGGTCATTATTAAGTCTCCTATAAACATTAAAGAATTAGTTGGAAAATATGTCAAGAATACAATTACAAATGACATGGTTCCCGTCTATCCTGCATCATTCGTAGATGCTGATAGCGGTACTGGCGTTGTAATGTCTGTACCAGCACACGCGCCATTCGATTATCAAGCGCTAAAAGATCTGAAACAAAGTGTGGATCTTCAAAAGGAATTTGGATTAACAATAGAAATAGAGCCTATAGTTATAATTGACTCAGAGGAGATTTTTCATAGTGATACTATACCGGCAGAACGGTTCATAAAGAAATTTAAAATAAATAGTCAAAACGATCCAGATCTGCAAAAGGCAACTAATGAATTATACTCTCATGAATTTTACAAAGGGAAAATGTCAAAAGAAACTGGTAGTATTGCAGGGTTATCAGTTGCGAAAGCAAAAGATAAAGTAAAAAAGGAGATAACCATGGCTGACCCGACTAGTAGCGTAATGTTTGAATTAGTAAATAAGCCTGTCAGATGTAGGTGCGGAAATGAATGTGTGATAAAAATATTGAAAGATCAATGGTTTCTAAATTATGGCGATATAAAATGGAAATCGTTGGCTCATAAATGTATAGATAAGATGGATATAGTTCCTGAAGAGATCAGGCAGGAATTTAATTATGTAATCGATTGGTTAAAAGAGAGAGCTTGTGCCCGAAAGTCTGGCCTTGGTACAAAGTTGCCATGGGATCAGGACTGGATAATTGAAAGCTTGTCGGATTCTGTCATCTATATGGCCTATTATATTCTAGCTAAATATGTCAATAATGGGTCTATTATTAACCCAGATAAGATAGATGACACATTTTTTGACTATGTTCTCCATAGAAATGGACAAGCTGACAAGGTCTCAACAGAATGCGATATCTCAAAATCA
>JAICSL010000342.1 GCA_025936955.1 Nitrososphaeraceae archaeon | reverse complement strand
ACTTTGTTTCTTCGGAAAGTTTTCTGTTTCGAAAAGTCATTGATTCAATTCACTTTGCATTTCTGGCTTATCAATGGTTGTGCCCATTGCAAGCAACTTCACAACAATGTAGTCATATTTCGGAATGATTGGTATCGGTTTGGGCTATTGTTAATCTTTTTTCAGACATAGCCTAAACATACTGTAAAATCTATGACCAAAGGTGCCGAAAATCCTACTACCGAAGAGATGGAGATAAGAAACATTAAAGAAGACGCGATAATAGAAAATGCAGAGATAATAGCATACAAGATTTGCTCACAATTAGCAGGAAAGCTGAATGCACAAGATGCGATTTCGGTATGTCAACAAAATACGGAAGAAGAAGTATCATGTTTAATTGGATAATGACAAACACCCCTTCGATGTTGAATCAATTATGGCCAAAGATTGAATCATCTATAACCACTAACAGTAAGTCGTAGAAGCAAGAATTTACACAGGTGATAAAGTTAAGGTCTGTTTCATGACAGCATCTGCTGAAGGATACAATCTGTCTCCATGGAGACAGAAATTCATGTCATTTAGTTCTAGTTCTTCTTCCTCTTCTCCTTCTGATGTTCATTTTCTTATAAAATCAATAACAATAGATGATTTAGTGAGAAAAGTATATGAGATGACTGGATAGATTATTACCGAATACAGTCAATCCATCTATATGCCGTGATATGGTATATGTTTACAAGCTATTGATATAGAAGGCACTCGATCTATATAGCTATAATTATGATGAATAGATCAGTTACCTTTCATATGCAGTAATTTCATACGATTACAAAGTTTATAGAGGTTTAGTTTTTTTTGCTTTCTATGCCTGTGCGTTATTAGAAGTCGTTCCCATTAGTTGAAGAGGCAGATAGTGCATATATTATTATTTGTGTTCTAATTGATATTCTACTCCACATTGGTCTGAACAGAACTCACCGGAATTGCTGTCATCATCAATCTGGTCACCACAGTTTTTACAACGCCCTTTTTTATTCATATAATTAAGGCGGTAAACTTGATATTATTACGTCTTTCTCTATTATGGAATCGTGAAGTGTAGAATAAGGTTAAGAGGTATATGAGTGCTATCGTTTATTTAATGGTAAGTAGAATGTAAAGTAGATCCTTTGCCGTCTGTATTATCTAACCATATTATACCACCATGAGCTTCAACTATTTTCCTTGACAAATACAATTCTAGGCATGCTAAGTACTCTGATCTGATTATAACTTTCCCAAATAATATATTCTTAATTGATAGGTCAGTTCCTATTCCTTTATCTGATATATTCCCTTATGATAATACTGTCGTTGCTTGCTTTGACATTTACATAACAATATGTGGCATTAGTTTAATAAAAAAACAAAAACGAAGATATATATTTCGTGCTTATCGACATAGGCAATTTATATTATGCCTAGGTTTGTATATTGTACATTAAGAGCTTACAATGGCTGTAGCTAGTCAGAATAATTTGCAATACTATTCCTACAGTCATCAAAATCTAAAGCATATCTATGAATTCGACACTCTGGCTGCATTACTAGGTCTATTAAGATAGTTTTTACAACAATCATCTGAACAAAACCATAGAAGTCCCTTAGTGGAGCTTGAATATCGTACTCCCTCAGCTAGATCGTTGAACTCTTTATTACATGAATTACAAAGTACTTACATAATATATCATATAAACTCCAACAACATCTGCTATAAAGCCATCTGTATTGAACGATGTCAATAATTAAGAAGTACATGCTTCAGAAATATTCAAAGAGAATATGTTTTGATAGGTGTTTTATATATGCGCTTACACCATTTGTTATCCACACTGATCATCGTTATATTGTAGTCAACATCATAAGAAAATGGATGTGTATGTTTTATAATGGCAACACTTAGGGTCTACAAAAGAAATTCTACACCTATGGACTTGACTAACCTAGTAGAAGAAATTAGTAGATTGGGACTAGTCTACGCACTACAAAAATACCACAATAAACCTCTCGAAAAGGAAGCCAAGAGCATAGTGGCAGGACCTAGTTTTCTACAATTCTTAAACAAATTATTTCAAACTCAAATATCTACAGGAGATATCATACAATTTGAATCTGGAAATAACAGTAAATATTACATGCTATCAGCAACTGGAACATGGGATGAGATAATCAAGTTACAATGATAAGGGTATGATAAAGATACTGAAAAAAACAAAATTATCTGTAATTGCGAATCACATTAGCAGAATTAGCTCTCATAACTTCTACATGTATT
>JAICSL010000230.1 GCA_025936955.1 Nitrososphaeraceae archaeon | reverse complement strand
ATTGAATTTTCAGCTGCATCCCTCTGGGCCCATCCGACTTTAGTCCTCATAAGAGGTGTGAAAAAGTGAGTAACTAAAGTTTGACTATAAATAATTTTTACAATGGAGTGCTTGTATAAGTATTGAAGATTATCGACACAGTCATAATCAATATATTGATAGAGTATTAAAAATAAGAAAAACTCTTCATTAAGGATATTCTACATTTAGAAGGACAATCTAGATATAATATTAGGAGACTCATAGACAAACCTACGTTTTGAATATGATAAATGTACTGCAGCATTAAGCTCATTACAAAAGAAGCATTGGAGATATCTGAATCAAAAGTAGAAGAAGAGTTTCTTGATGGTCTTTTATTTTATATTCTTAATAAAAATAAAAATAGCAAATGCTATATTCTATACACAGTGACCTTTTTTCCAACCAACTATATATCCTTTAGCGTAGTCTCCGGATACCGGATTATATGCCCTGCAATGATCATGGTCATACCAGCCATTTTTGCATCCATCTACCCAACCTTCTGACTTACCATTATCACAAAAAGTATTGTCTACAATGGCCTTTGCTGGCTGGTTAAGCATCATCAACGAAGGTATTAATGCGAATGATGCGATTGCTAATACAATCATGAGAATCTTTCCCATAGTCTCCATTAACTTTGTTTTATAAGGTAGTTATATTAATGCTTTTATACATCCGTTATCGATAGTAGGTAATGAAAACCGAAAATAGTACAATAGTAATTCTAATCGTAGCCGTAGTACTTGGAAGCACAGTTGCAATATCGTCAATTTCAAGTGCTTCGATGGTATTTGCAAACCATGAATTTGCTGCTAACCTTACAGGTAAACAAGAAGTCCCACCAGTTGATACACAAGCAACAGCTGAAGCAATATTTATTCCTCATATGCCACTGAATAAAACAATTGATTATTATCTAAACGCTACAGATATTCAAGGAGTAACTCAGGGTCATATACATAGTGGAACTCAAGGACAAAACGGCCCGGTCGTAGTGACCTTATTCAAGTTCGATTCTCCTCAAAACAATGTTTCTAAAACTGGTACTATTGCTGCAAATAACTTGGAAGGCCCAATGCAAGGAAAAACAATACATGATTTAATAGCTGCAATGAGAAACGGCACCACATACGTTAACTTCCACACCGAGAAAAATCCGAATGGCGAGATAAGAGGGCAACTAACTGTACCGACCGATAATCAATAAAGGATAAAAAGTCCAGAAATAGATGAGTTTAACCCTGTGAAGTAGATACTCCTCATATTTTTTGGTCTGAGCCTATTTTCGTTATCAATTTCTTATAAACTTGTGCTGTTGAAATAGAGCTAGAAACATGTTTCTGCAGAACGCTATGGCTGTTTGGCTCCAATGCAGAGGCATATTCTTCATCATCAAGACATTCTTTCACCATTCTGTTAAGGAGGATAGTCTTCAGTTTTAGTTTTAGTATAGTCTTATACATATCCTTTCTATCATTCGACTTCCTTTGTAACTATGTTCTTCTCATCTTCATCTTCTTGAAGGCATTAGCCGACAGACAGCTAAAGTCAAAAAGAAGATAATAAAGATCAACTGATTCGCAGTTAAAGTGGTAATAGAGGAATCAACAAAGTGGTATTTGCTAAATCTCTTAGTATCTGTTTATATGTTTGATTCTCTTATATGTAATGAGTAGCGATACAACTGCTTCGTACTTGATTGTTATTAAAAGTAACCCCAAAATTAAGTCTTGATATCGGTTTATTATTGATTGTACTGAGGGCTAATTACATTCACAATTGCATCCCTGGGCTCACCAATCATACAGGTTTAACCATGAAACCTCAAATACAACTATCAGATTACTACTATGGCAACTTGAATATAACAAAAACTGTGATGCTATCTGTGGAATTATTATCGATAGCTACACTTGCATTATCATGTTTAACTACTAGTATTTTCAGACAACAAGACCAAGCGGTAGCTCAACAATATATCCAGACAATAAAATATAAAAATATTGTAATAGACTTAGGAAATAGAGTAAAGACTAATGCTCAATTAACTTTTCCATCCGTAGGTAAAGGTCCGTTCCCCGGAGTCTTACTTATTTCTGGCTCTGGTGCGAATGATAAAAATGGAACATTGGGATATATTCATAAGAATGGTCCTAAACCATTTACACCGTATCTGCAGATAGCTCAATATCTATCAGAAAGAGGATTTGCAGTTCTCAGATATGATAAAAGAGGTATTGGTGCAAATATTACCATTAACCATAACGTATGGGGAAATTCTACAATCAACGATTTAATTCACGATGCAGAGAAAGCTCTGAGTATTCTTACATTGCAGCCTGAAGTAGATCCTAAAAGGATAAGTATAATCGGTCATAGTGCAGGTACAATTATTGCACCAAGAGTTGCAATAGATAATCCGACGAATGTAAAGAACATAATACTTATGGGTATAGTGGCCCAGAACACTCGGGGTCTAGTGAACTATCAAAGAGTATCCATACCTTCGGAGTACGCTACACAAGTATTGGATAAAAATCACACTGGATTGATATCAATACAACAAATAGCAAAGGATCCTGTGTTAAGGTATTTATTGGTACCATCTTCGGTCGTACTTACTTTTTTGCGTACTAATAATACCAAAGTCATAAGCGATGATCTAGTAAACAAATTTGCAAATAATACAATTGGATCCGATTATATAAGTATCGATAAACAACTTAAGCCTCTGCTAATAGAGCGGTACGAAAACCTCTCATCATTCAATCTGTCCAAATGTAACATGGTTGAAGAATGTCCTGTATGGTACAAGTCAATATTCAGTTTGATACCAACTTTAAGCATCATTGATAATGTATCTAAATCTACAGGTATCCTAATGCTCAACGGAGAAAATGATTCTCTGACTCCAGTTCAACAAGCATTTCTCTTGCAACAAAGGCTAACTGAAGTAAATCATCCTGATCATATGTTGATAACTTATCCCAATCTAGGACATCAATTCTATCCTTCATCTCAATGGGAGACTCGAAATGGACCAATACAACCATATGTTTTAGCAGATCTTTTCGCGTGGCTTGAAGCTCACTCGGGATTTACAAGTGCTGCAAGCAGCTCAACTATAATGCAGTCTTCTGCTCTGTCAAATTCTACTGAACATAGATAAATAGAAATATTCACTCTCTAGCATTTACTTCGGTCTAAATTAATAGTTAATTAATATTATATCAAAAGATGTTTGAAAATTGGTCTTTTTTTAGTACAAGTATTATAGATCTGATCTCCCTTTCCTGTGACAGCATAGAAGTGAAGAGATCTACAAATGAGTAAGGTATGTACGAGTTCACGTAGTAGTAAGTGATCAGTCATTAAGATAATAATACTATTATTTACTCGAATCTCTTCCTTAGTTTAGTAAATTATGTAAGCCAACAATAGTAGATTATGCTATCAGATTTGCACCTCAGAAATCCAAGTAAGAGAGTAAATTATCTTCTAATAGTAGCAATGAAGATTACAAAGTGAAAGCAAACGAGTCAGAATATGAT
>JAICSL010000274.1 GCA_025936955.1 Nitrososphaeraceae archaeon | reverse complement strand
TACTTCTTTCTTTTAAGAGCAGTGTGTATTTTTTATAGATATATGCGACAACTGGCATTAAGGCTTTAACTTCATCAATAGTATTTCCCCTAGCCATGACTTCCAGAATTTGTTGTTGAAATTTAGAAAAAAATACTGGAGTATCATGTCGTCTTGCTTCTATACCTCTTATTTTTACGCTGCCTCTATGGTCAAGGCCACTATCTTCAAATACACCAAAATAACGATTTGGTACTGGTAGTGTAGTATTTACTTTAGAATGAACAAATGCAATCCATTTGTAAACACCTTCAAATGATATTGCAAAACCTGTTTCTTTTTCTATTGATTCTTTTAGATGTAGATAATCATTTTTTTGTTTTACTGTGCTATCATTTTTTTGTTTTACTGTGCTATCATTCTTCTTCTTCTTTTTCTTTAACCATATAGAATCCACAATACCATGTAAAACTCTAAATCCTTGTCTTTCAGCTATTTTTGCTGCTTGCAATAGTATTTGTCTATCAAAAGCACAGACCGCTATATGGGCATCAATTCTACCAAATTTTGCATTATTATATCCTAAATATCCAAATGAAGTTACCAAAATCCACTTTAAAGTATTCTGTCTTGCATCATAAATTGTTTTTAATTTATCAGACAAGTCTGAACATTTTAGCAATTGCTTGTATTTTTGACGCTTTTCTAGGACTATTTTCAATGATAAAGGCACTATTCCAATTCTTCTTTTGCATATATGATAATAGTCTAATAGTTCAGGAACTTTAAGATCAGAATCAGGACAACAATTACAATTCATAGTTTCTGCTGATAGATTCTTTTTTAGCATAATATTTGGATATAATGAAACAAAATCAAATTCTGCAACTTGTTCATGTACTCCTATTTCGGGTTCAAATATGAAACCTCCTCTGTCTGCTACAAGGAGTTGCTTCAATGTCTTAAAGTGCTCAGATAATGTTGGTTTCCACGGTATTAGTGTATTTTTCTTAGTAACAGCATAATAGCACTCTAAACTACTCAAACACTTTCCTATTGAGGCCCTGGATGCTGTATGTAGAGGCATTCTACACAGTCTGGATACTTCATATAAACCCTGTAATCCTGATTCGTTCCATACAAAAGAATTATTTTTGTCTATGTGTATTCTGCCAAGTAACTTTATAGCATTTGGCCTAAAGTGTACTCTTCCATAAGAAAAATATGATACGCCTTCTACGACAGGTTCCTTTAAAGTTATTTTCTGTTCTCTGCCTAACACCAAACTTGTATTATTTTTTTCAGCTCTATGAATTAGATATGGAAAAGTAAAGGAATCTCCATCTTCAGTAAATATAAAATCAGGATCAATCTTCTTTATTTCTGTAGTAAACTCATTAAGAATATTTTCCTCTGAACTGCTTTGGATTTCAAAGGAAGACTCAAAATCCTTCTCCTCTTCTTGTGTAGACGACTCAATTAACACGGAGTCTATTTTATCTGCATATTTTGGGATTTTACTTTCTTGCTTTAGATTTACTTTTAGATGAATTATTCTAAAATCAGGTAGCTTGTAGTATATCGAACCATGATTATCTTTATTAGTCCAGATTAAGTTTCCTGAATGGCAATTATTATCTCTATTATTGCTAGGATGAACTTCACAAACAGATAGTGGAAATATGTCATGTTCATAAAAATAAGATTGTGCTGGTAACAAATCTACATTGTATAACCGAATCTTTCCAAATTTATTTTCCTTTTTACGTTCAATCCGTTTTGCTAAGGTAAGTGCCTTTGTAGAATCGAGTAAAGTTAATTTGAGGACTTTTGATTCATTAATATCGGTAATTTTCTCATATTTAGATACAAACTCATAATCTTTGATAAGGCAGGAAATATCGTTCTGGTCTTCTTTCCCTTTTATTATTGAATTGATAAAATCTGATCCGTTATCTTTACAATAATCATCATCCCATGCAACATATATGGAATGTTTCCAGTTATTGTCTTCTAATCTGATAGTGGTGCCATTCTCTTGCTTTATCCAAAAAATCATCTTATTGTCAAGTGGATAGGCATCAAATAACCAGCCTGATATCATAGTTACTGCTGCTTCTATTTGTTCCTGTTACCGTTATTACATCCAGATTTCTTACATTGCTGCATTTGTTGTCCTAACTTTAATTCTATTTCCACAGTATGAAATTAGCGTACCGTACAGTACCTAATAAACTACTAATATCTTGTCCTGTAAATGAGTATATATTAGATATTTAGAACAAAAACAAAAGATAATACTACTCTTCTGCTACTTATTTCCAAAATATTTATGCAACAGGTTATCGACTCAGTCAATTATACATTGTGAAATATTACATAGGCTGCTCTGGGTGGAGTTATTCTGCTTGGCAGGGTCCGTTCTATCCAACAAACCTTGATAATTCTAGATGGTTAGAGTATTATTCTCATGTATTTGACTATATAGAGATTGATTCTTCTTTCTATAAAATACCTAATATATTTACAGTTAAGAAGTGGTCTAAAAGAACTCCTGATAACTTTAGATTTACAGCTAAATTTCCAAAAGCAATTACACATGATAAACGTCTAAAAGATGTTAGCAGAGAATTAGAATACTTTTTCCAATCTATGTTACCACTACAAGATAAGACTTTAGCATTGCTTATACAATTACCTCCATCATTAAAGATAACAGAAGGTATAGAAAATCTAAGACAGATAGTACCAGAACTAGATAGTAGATTCAGATATGCTATTGAGGTCAGACACAAGTCATGGTTTTCAGATTTAACATACAATTTCTTTGCTGATAATAATCTATGTTTGGTATGGAGTCAGATGGCAGATATACAAACGCCTCCAATATCTACTACAGATTTTGTGTATATCAGATTCATTGGTGATAGAAGTATATCTGAAAAAGACTTTGGAAAGATACAAAAAGACAGGGTCTCTGAAATGAAATCTTGGGCTGATAAACTTAAGAAGGTTATTGAAGAGGATAAGAAAGAAGATCTTAATTTAGCAAT
>JAICSL010000288.1 GCA_025936955.1 Nitrososphaeraceae archaeon | reverse complement strand
TAAAAATAATACCAAAGAGTTTCGAAATCTCTGAGAAGGTGCAACAGGAATTACAAGACCTATTATGGAATAAAATAAGCGAAGCAGGCAAAATTGACATAGAATATCAACAGTATGTTACGAATTGGGCAAAACTTCTGAATCAACCTATTCCAGATTTAAAAAGAATCTCTGTTGATATTGAGGTTGAATCCGAGGAAGGTAGAATTCCTACCCCGCGAGATCATGATAGGCCTATTATAGCTGTTGGGTTTGTATCAAATGATGGATTCAAAAAAGTACTTGTCTTGAACCAAAACAAGTTGTACGATAAAGATGATACACTAATTGCTGAAGCAGAAACTTGCAAGACTGAAAAAGAATTGTTACAAAAGGCATTTGAAATTATTTGCTCTTATCCTATTGTTCTTACTTACAATGGCGATGATTTTGATCTGCCATATCTTTATGCCAGATCTCAAGATCCTAGAATCGACCCTGCTAACAGGATACCTATTCCAAAAGCTGAAATTCCAATCATTATAAAAAGAGAGACCTTTATAAAACGAGGGCTGCAAGCCGAGCCAGTACAAATAAAACATGGATTACACATTGATTTATTCAGGACTTTTCAAAACCGATCTGTACAACTCTATGCTTTTAGCCACAAATATTCGGAATTTACTCTTAAGGCAATTTGTGAAGCACTGCTTGGTGATACCAAAATTGGGTTCGATGGTGATATCAGTGAATTACCTATGCAAAAACTAGCACAATATTGTCTTAAAGACGCTGACCTAACCTTTAGGTTGACTAGTTTCAATGATAACTTGTTGATGAAACTCATAGTTGTAATTGCAAGGATTGGAAAATTGTCTATTGATGATATTGCTCGGTTTGGAGTTAATCAATGGATCAGAGGCATGCTATATTATGAACATCGACGACGAAACGTATTGATTCCACGACGGGATGATCTGCAGGCAAAGGGTACCTCTTCTACTACTGCGATAATAAAAGAGAAAAAATATCGCGGTGGACTGGTGGTAGAGCCATCACTTGGTATTCATTTTAATGTAGTAGTAGTAGATTTTGCAAGTTTGTATCCAAGCATTATTAAAGTACACAATCTGTCTTATGAAACTGTAAACTGTTCGCATCAATCATGCAAAAATGATCCTGCATATATGATATCTGAAACCACGCACTGGGTATGTAAAGAGAGGAGGGGATTAACTTCTCTTCTAATTGGCTCCTTACGCGATTTAAGAGTTAGTTACTATAAACATCTGTCCAAAGACAAATCTCTTTCAATTGAAGAACGACAATTATATAATGTCGTTAGCCAAGCTCTTAAAGTAATTCTTAATGCCAGCTATGGGGTAATGGGTGCAGAAATATTTCCGCTTTATTGTCTGCCAGTAGCCGATGCAATAGCCGCAATTGGTAGAACCACTACAACCAAGACAATTAATAAATGTAAGGAAATAGGAATTGAGGTAATATATGGTGATACAGATTCTCTTTTCTTAAAAAATCCTTCTTCCGTAAGCGTTGAGAAAATATCTAATTGGGCCAGAAATACCCTTGGGGTAGATCTCGAGATTGATAAACAGTATCGTTATATAGTATTCAGCGATTTAAAGAAAAATTATCTTGGTGTGTTATTGGATGGCACAGTAGATGTCAAAGGTCTTACCGGCAAGAAGTCTCACACTCCTCCATTTATTCGAAATGCCTTTAATAGCATTTTGGATATATTAAGCAAAGTAAATTCAGAAAAAGATTTTGAATCTGCAAAAGAAAGAATCAAAACTATAGTTCAAGAGAACGCTAGGAATCTAGAATTACGTAAAATACAATTATCAGATCTTAGTTTTAATGTGATGATAAACAAATCTCCGCAAAAATATGGAAAGAAAACAGGATCTACTAAAGAAACTTCCTTGGATGGCATAGATAGAGAGATTGGAGTTTACAAAGGATTGCCACAACACATCAAAGCAGCAAAATTACTATTAGATAAAGGAAAGGAAGTAAAAGCAGGGGACATTATTTCATATGTCAAAACAAAGGCAGGAGATAGCGTAAAACCTGTGGAGCTGGCCCAGGCTGAAGAGATCGATACTGAAAAATATCTTGAGACAATGGAAGCAACTTTTGATCAACTTTTATCATCATTGAATTTTAATTTTAGATCTATTCTAGGCAAGCCCCGCCAATCCAATCTAGATGAATTGTTTTGGAGTAGATAATATGTGGTACCGAAAATAGTTATATTATAAATACATTGGCTTATGTATATGTCATAGTTGTCTTACAATTCTTTTATTATCCTGATAGTTTGAATATCGTCATATAGCTTCAATTACATTGAATGATATGGAATTCCAAATTACTAATTTACTTTCTGGTCTTGAGAATTTCACAAACATAAAAGCAAGAGAATAGGTTAAAGAATATATTTAATTTCTTTTCGAAATATCAAAATGAAACAATGAAAATAATGGTTTGGAGGTTATTATTAAAAGTTATGTACAAAAGAGTAAGTGATACTCTTCAAGCGTATATAGAACATGAGTTTATATTGAAGAAGAACTATCACTAAATGAATTTTTAAAAAATTATAACTACAAAGTCAAAATATCTTTTAGGGAGAATATTCCACATGACTTTCTAGATCAAACATATCATACATGAATCTGAAGATTCTAAAATATATTGTAACTGATTATTGGCGAAAGTTTGGTATGAAATGTATTGATCTCTAAGGAATTTGGATTGATGTTGCGATATTGAATTTCTTTTAGAATATGTACTAGTTAAAGAATTTCGAATCGATAATGATGTAACTATATCACTATTTAGGTAATTATGTTTGAATAGATCTTTAGATTT
>JAICSL010000264.1 GCA_025936955.1 Nitrososphaeraceae archaeon | reverse complement strand
TGGCTTAAAGTTGCTGATAATGTAGAATTCGGCCTGAAGATGGCAGGTATTCAAAAGGAAAAAAGACACGAGATTGCAATGAGATACCTTGACATGATGCAATTAACAAGATTTTCAGACGCATTTACTTATCAATTGTCTGGAGGAATGAAGCAAAGAGTAGCAATTGCGAGGGCACTCGTAATGGACCCAGAAGTGTTACTTATGGATGAGCCATTCGCTGCGCTAGATTCTCAAACTAGAGACTTACTTCTGGTAGAATTACAATTAATTTGGGCTAGGACTAGGAAGACTATTGTTTTTGTTACGCATAATATCGCAGAATCGGTATGTCTTGGTGATAAAATTGTAGTATTTACTAGTAGGCCTGGCCAAGTAAAGAAGGAGATTACAGTAGACTACAGAAGACCACGCCTAAGTGAGGATAGTAATTTACATCAATACCAAAGGAAAGTTTTAGATCAACTTAAAGAGATAATGACCAAAAAAATATAGGAGATCAAGATCTCGTTTTATTACTAAATTCAAATCTGAACTAACCAATTCAAATAAAATATTCAGCATGTTAAAGAACTGTCACCTAAGCAAGTTCATGATATTATTGAGTCACGAATAAAATAGCAATTATAAACAGACTCTGCTAACCACAGGATAATAGAACATAAAATAGAGAAAATTAAAATCTTTAACTACTCGCTTTCGTTAATTTGATCTAGTAACATATTTTCTGTTATCCTGTAATATATTATTCTAGATCTAATAATACCACTTCTAAACGAATATGATTGAATATAGCAACCGTCAATCATCTAGTAGCTTAACAAACCACAGATCAAGTTTTGGATGAGATGCTTAGAAGTAAAGAAAAACTTAAGACAATACAATCCACATCAAATGCAAAATCAAATACTCAGTCTTTTTAGAAGAACAGATAGGCTTTTTACACAATTAATCAATTCTTAATTTTCTGACTAATTCTAGACCATCTTTAAAGCTATTTGGTGAAGTAATAAGTACTTTGTCTGCTATTTTAGCAGCCATCCTTATAAAATCAATAGGGTTATTTTCGTATTGCTGCCAATCTAGGCCAATGGCCTTTGCAGATGATACATTATTTTCTGAGGGCATCATGATACATGCTATAACTTTAATTCTATATGGTTTACAATAGTTTACTATTGTGATCAGCTCTTCAATAGATTCAATTGATTGTGTGACAAAAGCTTTTGGTCCAGAGTCAATTTTTTTCTGAATGGATAATTTATCTTTAAATTTGCAGGGGATTGATAAATTTAGATCAATTTCAGTGTCATAATTTTTCTCTCGTAATATTCGTAATACGCGACTCGGTATTATATTTACATCTATTGAACCATCTAAGGGTTTATCGCCTTTCAAGATTAATAGGCTGTCAACATTGGTTAAGATTGCTTCGGATACAAACTGAAAAATTGATATGAAATTTCTATCTCTTACTCTAAGACTACAACTCAAGTTTAATAAATTATTTCTCTTTCTAATGAAATGAGCTGCAGTTAGGCTAGATAAATGTGGGATGCCAAGAACAGAATCGGTAAGATGGATTCCATCTACGAATTCGGTTAATTTTAATGCCCTCTCCACAAGAACTTGCATTTCTCGCTCTAATCGTGAGAGATCAAAGTATTGATTCTTTATTATCTTAGGGGGGTTTAACTCATAAAGAATATTCATTTATATATAATATCTTATCACCATGTCGGTTTATTAAATGCGAGGATTTGCAGAGTAATCTATCGATACCAAAGGTTCGAACAGTGTTTTAATTCTATTACAATACCAGAAACCTTGTTTAAAGCGAATAGAATGTAAGTAACACATACTATTGGATTCATTTTATTGAAGTCCACTATATTAATAGCAGCTCATTTCAATATAACAATATCAATGACAGCATAAATATTAATGTTCCCTGCTTTGCTGTGATAAATGTTGAAAAAGGATGAAATTTTTTTACGGCTAGTACAATTTGTGTCAAAAACATACTTGAATTTTTCAGATTTGAATGCCTTCCGAGTAGCAGCAGTTTTAATAATAATTCATTTTAACCACAAAATTCCTCACATACTCTTAACTAAAAGAAGTTCAACTTTGAAAATTCATGCAAGTGAGATATCCTTTCCAGGGGGCACATATAATGAAGTAGATAAATCGTTGTGCAACACGGCAATCAGAGAAACAAGAGAAGAAATAGGCATTAACTTTACGTATGAAGATCTAATTGGAAATCTCTCAACAGTCTATACTTTGACTTCGGATTATGCTATAGTACCATTTATAACTATACAACAAGAAATTTCAAATCCACAAATTCTTTCACAGGAAGTAGAGAAAATTATAGACGTCCCTCTTTTTGAGATTTTGGAAACTATAAAAGAAGATACTGAGCATTGGCAACTATATGTCGGCGGAGCCTACAAGTTTGGCTATCAAAACGAAGTAATTTGGGGGGCCACTGCACGAATACTTAAACAGTTATATGATTTTTTAGTGACAAAATAATTTTTTTGATCATGATAGCACTGGCAGTCAGGGAATCACTATCCAAGCCATATGTAGAATATAAAATACAACTAAAACGTTCTGGTCACGAATATAATTATCTGACTATTGATCTACAGTCGTTTAATAGTTGAGTCTATAAACTAAGGATCATATTCAACCAATCACTTGGATCTGATATTCAATCTATTTATCGCTTCATATCTAGAAAGATTGGAAACCTAAAGGCCTAGTTCAATGATTTGGGAATTCATATTACGCATGTAGCCTTACATTGGAATTCAAAAGTTAGCAAAATGTACATCTTGATGTAGTAATGGTTGCATGGTTTGGAGCGGGTTTGTTTGCTGCAGATTAGACTCAAAATAAGGACTCGTCTTATTTCTTGAGGGTATAATGTAATATAATGCTAAGTTCAAATAGCCTTTTTCTAATGTTCTTTGAAAAATATCACAAATTTTAAATCATGAAAACAGAATAATAATGAGGATGAAGAAGCACTATTGAGTAACAATAAGCAATTTCTGTTTCAGCAGCTAATTTGGATAGGTATTTCCTTTGGCATTAGTCTTGCTATTTCATTCTTTGTACCCTTTC
>JAICSL010000117.1 GCA_025936955.1 Nitrososphaeraceae archaeon | reverse complement strand
TGAATTTTAATAGGATTGCTTTGATTACTCTTTTCTCCATAGAACTCAGTAATAGCAGCAGGCAACGATCGACGCAAGTCGTTAGTAAAATCAAGATTGAGGTTGTTTATGTGAATCTTAACTGGATCAGGTTTGTGAGTATTATAGGCTGTGTCAAAGCCTGAAGGTATAGATATAACCGCTGCGACTTTGATGTGTGTTAATGCATCCTCTGCCTTCTCCTTCTGCGATGTAATCATGATAACTCTGAATGCATCAGATCTGTTGAGTATCTTAACTAGTTCTTGTGCATGTGGGCCTTTATCCTGCACAACAATAGCCACTGGGTTGCGTCCTACTGCTTGAGCTCCAAAATACAATATAACCATGAATGCAATAGCAGGAAGAATTGTGGCGGCTATTGCTGTGGGTTGTCGTAACCAGATACTAATGTCCTTGGTTACAATTGCAAATATTGGAATCCACAACTTATAGATATTCATTAATTCATAACTCCTTTATTTCTACTACGACCAAGTGCTATAGTACTTGTTAGTACCATAATGACAGCAAAACCTACTAATATTACTCCGTCAACCGTGGGACCAGTAGAAGTAGTTGTAAAGTTGTGAAAGGCATGTTGAAAGATGGCAATACCGTAGTACACCGGTTGAAATTGAGTGATAATTGCAATGGATTTGTCGCCCCATATAGCTGGGCCAAAAGCACCGCTAATGAAAAAGACTGGAATTGTCAGACCGATACTTAAAGGAATAACTGCCTGTCTTCGTCTGACCATTGTACCAATAAACGACCCTAAAGCTGCAAATGTTATCATAAGTAACAGAGAAAAACCTATTAGCTCATCCCAATGTAATGGCCAAATACCTATTAAAACGACAATAACTATTATCACAAGTATAACTGCAAAGGAGTTAAGTACAAGTGCGCCCAAAATCTTACCAATCTGGATTGTCCAGGGGCTTGTAGGTGCAAGTAATAATTCCTTGATTGTCAATTTTTCGTATTCTCTGGCAGCATTTGCTCCTGCTTGTATCATCCCGCCAAGCATTACACTGACTACCATAAGACTGACTACGAGATACTGGACATAGTCGGTGTCGTGTATATTAGTATCCTGTTCATTCGCTCTAACGACTACTTGATTGGGAAAAGTATCTTCATAGAAGGAAGTTATTGCTAGCGGTACTGCTCTACGGATATCATCTGTAAAGTCTACGTTAAGGTTATTGATCATCACTGGTAGCAGTACTTGATGCCCTTTACGTAAAGCATCATCAAAATTAAGAGGAATAGTGACGATTGCTACAATTTGTCCCTGTCGCATTAGGTTCTGTGCTTCAATAGATGTTGTTTCATGAATTATAAAGGAATGTGACTTCATCATTGCCGCGACGAATTGTTCTGCATATGGTCCGTGTTCTTCGAGAACGACCGCCGTAGGCGCTTGACCCCCTGTCAGAGCAAAAAGAAGAAAAAACAGGAGAAAGTTAACAGGTATAATGATATTTGTTATCATGAAGGCTTGTTCTGTAAAGGAAGTTCGAATATCCTTTAATGCGATTGCCAGGATAACATATAAACTATAGATAAGATTGATTTTCATTATCTCATTTCTTCTCGTTGTCTAATCTCTTAAGGCTCCGCCAGTTAAATCCAAGAATATTTCCTCAAGGTTTGGTTCTCTCTGTGAAATGGTCTTTATGTTTGTTTCTTGAGTAACAATAGTAACAATCTTTCCGGTTACAGAAAGATCGCCGCTTAGTACTACTCGGAGGATCGATCTGTTCTGAGTCACTTCAGTTATACTTTTGAGCCCACGAAGTTGAGCCAATACAATTGATGAAACAGGAGTTATTGTTTCGATCTCTATAATAGTATCACCATGTTTTTGCTTCAGACTGATTGGCGTATCCAACGCCACCAATTTGCCATGATCTATAATCGCTATTCTGTCACACAGCATATTCGCCTCTTCAAGATAGTTAGTAGTTAGAATGACGGTTTTGTTTCTCTTCTTGAGATCGAGGATATAGTCCCATATAGCTCTTCGACTTTGAACATCAACTCCCAATGTAGGTTCATCCAAGCATAGAAGTCTAGGATCATGAAGAAGGGCCCTGGCAAGAGCTAAACGACGTTTCATTCCTCCAGAGAAAGTGCTCACGCGATTATACCGGCGATCGTATAGTTGAACTAACTTTAACATATCTGTAATGAGTCTAGTGTGCTCAGAACGGGCTAACCCATAGAGATATGCATGGAGAGACATATTAGTCCAAGCGTTAAGTTCCTCATATAGAGCTGTTTCTTGCGGCACAATACCTAAAATAGCATGTATAACTTTATTATGACGTTCAATATTATAACCAAATATTTTCACTTGACCAGAAGTATATTTTGATAATCCGCTCATCATATTGACAATTGTGGTTTTTCCAGATCCATTTGGTCCCAACAGACCGAAGATCTCGCCGCTCTTGATTGTAAGTGATAGGTTATTTACAGCTACAAAATCCCCAAACCGTTTTGTTAACTCGCAAAGGGATACTGCTACGTGATCTTCATCTAAATGATCAATATCATTACCCAATTTTATATGTTGATCTGATATGTCCTTCATGTTTATACTATATCATTTGTAGTGATTTCTAGTACATCTTGGTTTGGTAACCGACAGTGAGACTTTTGGCAAAGACATCTCTTTTTCGATAGGTTTTTGTATATCTATAATTTTCCTGGAAAAATTTAATAAAAGACTTGCCATATTATGAAAAGATAAAGAGTATTGCAATAGCCGTTAAGGGGTAATCATTATAATTATACCTTTTGTATAATAAATAAAAGGTTCGAGGCATTAAAGCTGATTGCCAATATAAATAACACAACAGAAAGACATAGATATAGTTAACCGAATTGAACTTAGTTGATATTTAGTTCGCGAGTCGTGATCTAAGAATGGTTTTACTATTTGATGTCGGATAGAAGAAAAGTGAGTTATAGACAGATGATAAGCAATTAACAATCTCAGTTATTAATTCCGTCAAACCTTCATTCTTTCTTCTCAGTAACAATGTCATAGTTGAATCTAATATATTGTTGAACTATTCTCTATCTATTCAGAGCGATAAGGATACTTCAACTACATTTACAGACAATAGGGATAAACACTCCTATAAAAAGCAGCATGAAATGTATATTGATTTTAAAAAATGGATTTTTTAATCCTTGATCCGCAGTTTTGGCAATTTACATGTTTAACTTCAAAACCATATGATATACAGCTGCATATTATTTTGATATTTTGATTACAAATATACTATCTGTTTTATCTCCTAGCACTCCACTGCTAAAACCAAATTATTTTAACACATTCTAGTTTCTTCTGATAGGGATCGTTAAAGCAATAATTAATATAGTATTGACTATTGAGCCTATTATGAATCCAAAGTAGTATGTTATAATTAAATATAAACTAAGAATTGATAAACGGAATAAAACTCTCTTTATTATGCTTTGGTTGAGATTGTTGTTTATTCTATTCATCAGTATTCCTCTTTTTATTGCTATTCTCCAGTTTGATATATCATTAGGGTGTAAGAAGCATCAATCAATAAGAAAACTTGTTCTATAGTTAATTGGTAGCCTTACCATACTTTTACAATACGTTTATCTAAGGGGTAAGAAGGAAGATTATTCTAAATTATTCTAGCAATCATTGTCATGCAAAGCTAGGAAATCTAGCTCAAAAACAATGATTTATTCCAATTGTGGTCTAGCTAATAAATAACATTCATTATCACACTACATGTTATATTCAAGGTCGTTACTTTTTGATTGAATTCCACATTAAGCTGTTGTTTTTGAATGATACTACTATAACCTAAAGAATCTGATTGCGAACATCAAGCAACTAAACAATATTTTTCCATTTTGCTTTTGATCGCTGTTCACTGCTTCACGGTGGGATACGATTTGTCAAATTATAGTCCATATAATTGTAGTTAAGCCTACCTTGCATTTTTATTCCCTTTTTATTTCTTGTGCCTACTATTCCTATTCCTTGTAGTTTTGGTTGATGTCGTTGTCTTTGTTATCTTCTTATTTTTTCTTGCATTCTCCACAGAATTCCTACTATTCTTTTTATTATTTTTAATTACCTTTCTATTTTCTAATTGTCTTGGTAATATCTTTCTCTTGGTAAGATTAGTGTTTACGATTTCTAACTGATTCTTGATATCGCGATTTTCGTTTTGTAAACTTTCAACTTTACCTGCTAACTCTTCTATCTTATCTGCTTGTTCTTCCAATTGCTCACGTAGGTCTTCATCTTCCTCATCTTCCTCGCCATTATCTTCTAGTATAGAAACTGGATTCACATCAATAACACTCTCTCTTACTGCTGCTAGAGGTTCTTCTATTTCTTCCTCCTCCTCTTCCTCACTTTCGTCCATTTTTTCAAATGTAACCTTTATTTCGTTATCTTCTGCCACATTTATTATAAATAAATACCCTAATTTTAGTTTAGACAAATATTTTCCTTTTTAGAATTTTTCTTTTATCTAGCCCGTTACATCATACCTCATACTTATAGATATTCTTTATTGGTCTCCATGATTACAAAAAAAGAATTAGTACTATGGGATCAAATTAATGAATTTGGAGCAAATGTGAATTACTTTGTGATAGTGCAAGAATAATAGAGTGGACTCATCTGCTTATGATTAATGACCTTCAAAAAAGGAAAAAGCAGTACTTTCTTGATTATATCTCCATTTCTGAACTTAGTGTATATCCAAAAATGCAGGATCTGATTCATAATGATCTTCAGATCCCAAAAGAACAAACAAAAGTATTAGAGTTTACTGGATATTGAAAAATATGAATAATTTATACCGTTATAGCATCTAATTAGTTAAACACTCAAACAAATATAATAATGTAACTATCGAAAATGACGATACGGATATTTTCTGACTCGCTTTTGTAAGTGTTAATGTTGTATAGATGGATTACAAAATGGAGTTCATCACGAGTTTTTGCTAGACTCCTTTAGCTACTTTCGTCGAGAAATTGAATTACGTAAATAGAATCAAATGAATACTAAAGATTAGAAGTTTTCACTATGTTCAGAGTTGATAAAGCTGTGAGCATATCGAAAAAACGCGATGGTTTATAGATGACTATAAGAAATAACTTATTACTTTTCCTTTTAAGTATTGTAAATTTCTATTAAACACCCCTTTTTATACTGCTTATCAACATATTATTTCAATCATTCTTTCTGCAATCTGGAAAGATCTGCTCTTGCTATATTTATTTAGATCATAGTAGTTAAGATCGAAATCCTACTGCATTTTCGTATCTACTTGTACAGGACTTATTTGTCATTATTCGTATATTGCAATTACCACTGCCACTGGTATTACCAACTTTTAGTGCCACACTTTCAGTTAAGCCCCTTATACTAAACCTGTTTGCATAGTAAGCTCATAAATTTTCAAAACCTACATTTCCATCACCAGAACTAATATTGATTATAACTCCTGATCGATTGCTTATCATATACGGAAAAATAGCCTTAGTACAGAGAAAGGTAACTTTAAGTTTAGTATTAATTGTTTGAGCCCATCCTCGCTCTATTGTATCAATTAATTTTTTTTTAAATAACAAACAGATGATTCACGTTTTTGTTAATTCAACATACATTGATGCATTCCAAGAATATCTGATATAATGTGTTTTCAATAAAAGATCATATAATTTCAAAGTCCAGTGTTATCAAATAGGGCTGCACAGTGTAGCACCGTTTAACACCATTTCAAAACAGATTAATGAAATTGTAGGTTTTATAAAGAAAGACGCATTTAATGAAGATATAATTGATCAACCCATTGAATATGTGGAATTGTAATGAATGTGGGCAAGGATTTACCCGGAAATCAAGTGCAAAAAGGCATATAAGAAATCTCCATTTTGGAAATGCAACTATTGTTAGATTCATAGACTATATTATTGGAATAATAAAAGGCTACTTCTACCAACCAACTGATCCTTTGACATATATACGTGGAAATAAAAACTCATTCAACACTAATCATAACAATCTCCCACCTACAGAT
>JAICSL010000351.1 GCA_025936955.1 Nitrososphaeraceae archaeon | reverse complement strand
TTTTTGAGAGATTATTAAACAAGCCCTTTTGGATATCGCTTCAACAGCAGCATAAATTAGAAGATATCTTAACGAATGGAGATTGCTGTTTTAATCATATCATTGGCTTACCTCAGAAGGATGGAAATGAAATTCTAACGCTCTAAACTTATTCCAAATGCCAAAGATAATGTGGACAAAATAAAGGATCTGTATTGAAATAACACAATGGTTCTGGGAATTCTGTCCGAAAAGATAATGGAGGCGCTGAAGTTGGTAAACGATTACCAGGTGTATTGATATTATTGGTTCCATTAGTATTTAGAAGAGGCTGATGATGTCGTTGTTGTTGATTTGACAGTTGATTCTGCTGTTGCTGTTGTTGTGACAGCAGTGACTTGACTGGCGACGACATTACAGACGGTTGATGTTGTTGTTCTTGTTGTTCCTTTAGATTATTACTTGTTTTCATTATTCCATTAGTATTTAGAAGAGGCTGATGATGTCGTTGTTGTTGCTGCGATTGAAGTGGTGATGATGGTGGTGGTGGTGGTGAGAATGCATTAGAATGAGCGTTGGCTATGTTTACGGAAGAACAAAAAAACGAAAATATGGTTGTTATCACTGCTGCAAGTAAAGCAGATGCTATTACAGCTAAAGCTGGAATAATTGGTACAAAGAACTCAATATTGAATTTCTTCATTTATGTATATAAACCAGTTGGATTTTGATTTTATTTTAGTTGACGAGAAATTTTAAGAAAGATACATAATAGCAAAATAGTAAACAAAAAAACATAGTAAATAGTTTAGAAGAGTTAACTACTACAACTACTTTGACTATACCGACGATTTTAGTGAAAATTCAGAGGAATGGATAGAATATCATAGGGCATATCGTGAAGCACGCAAAGATTGGAAGGTTATTCCATATGAAAAAATAAACACTTTCATTTTGATAGAAAGCGTTTATTTTAGCTCCAGTAAAACTCAATATAGTTTGATTCCAAAAAACTCTGAGCTGGTCTTACATATTCCTAATATGTTTGATAAGTCAACACTTAATAGTTTTTGATTCTTGATTGATGATAATAATAGGCTTTATAGGGCAACAGAAAATGGTATACATTTCTTGCAAATATATTATGATGTTATGAGAGAATTGCTTGACCGAAATTAATAATTTGAATACATATTAAGATACAATCTACAAGCTAAAACATGTAAGTTCCACATCACAATATTGAAAAATTGGAAATTAGCAAACAATTTTCTACGAAAAGTATACAAAAATCACCAAGACATGAGTAAAATGTATTTAATATACACTTTATATGAAAATATTATAAACTACTGTGACTAATAATAGATATATGTGTGCTCTAGTCTACTTGAGCGAGATAGGAGAAAAAGAATCATCTTCTCCACAAGAGCCTTTTATTGTCTGCCCAAAATGTGGACGATTCATTAGAATCGACGGCCATTGTGAATGTGAGAAAATATTTTTTGATATGCTCATAAAAACTGACTGATCGTTCTTATCGTGATACATATGCAAAAGAGAGGAAAAAAAGAGATGAGGGATCGTAAGATGGAACAAGACAAAACACCACTTGAAATCAATGATCACTTGAAGATATTTGGTAAGGATGCAGATCAGGTTGATTATGATAGTTTTGGTCTCTGCCCTTTTTGTGGTTCACGTATAGATGAATTCAACTTTTGTGCTTGTGGTGGAAATTTGGGGGCTGATTAACATAGCTTCTTCTCCATCAGTCTTTTTGAGTAATAAAAATCCATGCAAAGATATTATTCATATTGGTGCAAATGCAGAAGAATATTATCACATCGAATTGAAATGTAATGAAGATAATAGTGTAGAGTATGGTATACAAGCCTATGGAGAGGAGGCTAGGGAATTGTACAAAGAGATTAATGGGTTTACTGTTGCGGATACTATTTCTTCCAGATACCTGTATAAAGAAGTAGAAGAATTAGTGGAAAATGACGAAAAGTATCAAGAAGAGCAGGAGGAAGAGGAAAAATTAAAGTTAGTGAAGAAAGCAATTGATTGTATAACAGATTGTTGCTTTGATGATGGCTGCGTATTGATATTTAAAAAATTAAAAAATGTATGTATATCAAAGAGAAAGGTTATGTTTAATTAACTTGAGTATATAACAAAAGTAATGCAACTTGACTTTTGATTTGACTGGTCGTTTTTCAGTGTGATT
>JAICSL010000251.1 GCA_025936955.1 Nitrososphaeraceae archaeon | reverse complement strand
TTTTTAATTTTTTTTCTTTATTAAAGATACATTATTTATGATTAATGATGAATAATAATATAGTTGGCATGAACTAATCATAGATACAAAGACCAACCATAGATTACGCAATATTGCCATAATAATGAATTTCTGAAGGTTATATCATATATTTTCTCTTAATGTACTTGAACAAATTGCGAACTCACCTAAAATCTGTCTCTTTATGTTTCGTTTTATGGGTCTCAATTACTTTCATTTGTGCTTGACTTATCCTCATCAGTTCTAATTGTGTCCAGAACATACTTTAGGCTAGGATCATTTATTAGTTTATCCAAAAATCCTCTAACGATATGTCTTGTAGTTCTATCTGCAGAACCCTTTCCTCTGTGCTGAATGTTAACGACATATTCATAAACAAAAGAGCTGATATAGATAGAACAAACCTCATTAATCCACTCAAACAAAGCCTCTGTCGTCTTATCGGCAATCATTTGACTTCTTCTTTGTTCAAACGTATTTGATATTATTCTTACATTGTATAAATACATCTTTTTTCCAGATTTTTGATCTATGCCGGTTAGCAGAATAGCGTCTCTCTTATCATAAACTAAACCAAATGAAACATTATGAGGAATTTTAACATGCCCATCTTTTGAGGCGTATTCTAATAATTCATTCAACAATAACTGAAGTAAATTATAGAACCGTTGGACGTTTTTTTGATTCTCTTCTTCTTTTTTCTTGTCTTTACCAAACATGTTTTCTTTTACACATTTGGTACAACGGCCCTAAAAATTGTGCTAAACGTGAACCTAAACATTGCTATCGATAACGCTTCGTTAAATCTATCCTCTATAGTGATCATAGAAGTCAAAGGCAGGCAGGAACACTTGTTAGTAACTACACCTCAAATATTCCATACAACTAATGAAATATCTAGAAGAGGCGTCTATATCTGATTGCATAATGTTGTATAGTCTTCTCGACTTCAGACTATTCAACAGTACTTCGAATAAATAAAATACAGAATTTAGGTACAAAACTTCGCAGTTTACTATAAGAGAGGTCCGTCCAATACTTTTAAAAAATTTCCTCGGTCCTCTAAATTTATCTCTATCAATTTAATTTATATCAGGTATTGAATGTAAGTCTGAGGGTGTGTTATTGTTATACGGAATGCCAGCCAAACCAGATGAAACTTAACATCGATAACGTATTATGAACTCTAACAGCTTGTCAACTGAGATACTTCAAGAAAGCTTTAAGTTATATTAGTTTATAATTTCATCGCTTTTATGATCTTTGATATTTTTAAAGGAATCGATCTAAAATTTGACATATCCTTAGACAAAGACCAATACATAGCCGGCGAAAAAGTCAAAGGAACTCTTCTTTTAGTTACAAATAAAGGATTTAAAGCAAGAGCGCTCAGACTCACATCCGAAGGAGAGGAGAAGACCCGCATAGAGACCACAGAATCTAGGAGTGGATCATTTGGTAGTAGTACTAGTACATCTAACACTACAAGAACCTATAGTGAATCCAACATCTTCTTTTCAAGAGATCTGTCTGGTATTTTAAAAGATCTAGGCAATAATGTATTAGAAGATGGAGAGATAGAGGTAAATGCCAGAACTAATAAAGAAATACCATTTGAATTCGATCTTCCAACTGACATCCTGCCGTCATATAACGGAAAGCAATCAACTATATCTTACTCAGTCAAAGCTACAGCTGATAGACCAAAAAGAATAGATGTAAATAAGAAAATAACCTTTAATGTTTCAAATTCCAGTTATAGAGACTATAACTCTCAATCTGGTAAAAATTCGCCTATTGATAGAAATAATTTAAAATATACTACCTCTGGAAATATAGAAGATACTGACAGCAGACCAGATGGCATTAGTCAGTTCTCTGGCAAGAGTTTTCCTAGCTACATAAGTCCAACAGGATTTGGTATAAGCATAGACCTTTCTAACTTAATGGCTAAGAGTCGGGATAAGTTCCTTAAAGAAGGAACTGATGCTATACTCGATTTAGGAACAGGAGAAAGGGTTTATCAACGCGGTGATCGCGTTGAATGTAATGTTGTATTATTAGCTGATGAAAAATTAGAAAAGATCAAGAATATAACCATTAGCCTCTATGGAATAGAGCATGCTTTTGCAAAAGGTTTAGAGAGAACAACCACAGTTGAGAAATTCAAAAAAGAAATGGAATCTATTAGCATTAAAAGAAATGGGAATAATGCCGTTATTCCCATTGAGATAGAAATACCAGTGCACGTTAATGTGAGTTACGTTGGAAAATATTCCGAATATTACTGGGGGCTTGAAGCGAAGCTAAATGCAGGATTATTATCGCATATCTATGCTAAAACGATTATAAACATAATCTAATTTGATAGGAAGGCTGAAAACTTTATTCTAATAGTGGAGTTGGTTATAAAAATAGATTCTCTTAATATTATTATAGAATCATGAGCATTAGCAAACAGTTATGAAGTTTAGATCAACTATTGTGTAATTAAGAGTAATTGTTTTTCATAGATAAGTGCGATTGTTGGCTAATTTCTCTTATAACGTACCGTATCCGAAAAGCCAACTATATATCAAAGGGGCAAAAATATTTGTGCTGGAAAATACAAGCAGTAGCCGATAAGCGGAGATGACAAAAGTTCTTCACACCTACTACTAGTGGGAGTCCAAATAGTATTATCCAATTAGAATTCCCATTACACAGTCTCCATAAGGGAAAAATTTAAGGTATTACGTTCTGACTGAGTAGGTTTATACCTCTCGACAGAAATGTAAATTAACATGACTAGATGCAAGTTCTGTGCTGGTACAGTGAATATTGAGGGCGTTAATGATATTATCACACATATACGCATACAGCATACAAAGGTCCCAGGCAATGAGGAAGCCACTATGAATAATATTGACAGGCTAGTGAGAGAAGTAGCCAAATGTTGGCAAGGACATGAACAAAAATAATCAAAAACGCTGAAAGAAAAAATAAATTGTATGCTCTTTCAGACTGCAGCCAATCAACGAACTGCAAAAACTGAGCAATGTGCATGACTCATAACCTTGTTTGCAACTCCTCCCATGAGAAATCTCTGGGCACCCGACATACCTTTCGTTCCAATCACAATTAGATCCATGTTTGTGCTTGATGCATAATTTATTATCCCTTCTGCAGCCGATGAATGACTCATGATTACTTCAATATTTATTTTAACTGCTGCTTCCTTGGCTAGGGATTCGGCCTCACTTAGTAATTCTTTAGCACGTTTTCTCAATTCTTCTTCATAG
>JAICSL010000244.1 GCA_025936955.1 Nitrososphaeraceae archaeon | reverse complement strand
TGAGCAAAGCCCCAATGACCGCCAAAGCCATTATTCATACCGTGAGCAAAGCCCCAATGACCGCCAAAGCCATTATTCATACCGTGAGCAAAGCCCCAATGACCGCCAAAGCATGTATTTCCCATCATGTTTTGATTTGGCATAATTGCAAAAGCAGAATATGAAGGAGTTGCAAACAAAGTCCCAGACAATAAAATGCTACCTGTAGATATAGCCAATATGATCATAATCATCATTTTCTTGTTTGATAGTATTTTTTTATATAATGCCATTTTGACATGTTCCAAATCAACTATTTTATTATTTGCGAATCTTTGAGACGTAACAAAGTTACCTGATCATTTAAATGCATTATTTGTTTCTAAAAAAAAGAAATTGAGATTATTTGTTATTGGAACAAAGAAAAAGAATTTGATCACGGTTTGTATTACATTTTTCTCATTAATGTTATTATTATCTACATCACTAACAATGACACAATTCAACAATTTCAATAACTCTTTCACTCCATCTTTGCTGTCTAATAACAAGGCTTTTGCTCAATATGCTATTGCACCAACAGCATCTTCTGGTCCAACAGTTACCGATCCCAATTTAAAAGTGCAAATAGTTTTTCCACCCTCTGGTAAAGCAACCACAAGCATGGCATTTTTAGCACCAAATGATATTCTTGTTTTAGAAAAAAATACAGGCAAAGTAGATAGAATCGTTAATGGAAGATTGTTACCTAAACCTGTATTAGATGTTGCTGTTGCAAATAAAATAGAAAGAGGGTTGCTTGGAATTGCTGTGGCACCCAATCTTACGCCAGATGGCAAAAGATATGTTTATCTATATTATACGCAGGAGTCTGGAAAAACAGATGGAGATGAATTCCGGGGTCTTGCACCTCCAAAAGGCAATATGGTCTATAGATATGAATTTTCAAAAGGCAAATTAACCAATTCACTACCACTTTTGCAGATGCCTGATATTCCAGGAGCAACTGGTCGTCCGGACCATAATGGAGGTAAAGTAGCTATAGGACCAGATGGTAATGTATATGCTGTTATAGGAGAGGTGGGCGGTCATGTTACCCAAGCACAAAATAACATCAAAGGTGGGCCGCCTGATGGAACCGGAGGTATTCTCATGGTTACATCAAACGGGCAATCAGTTCCAAATAGCCCATTTGGAAATAAACCGCCCTTAAGTTTTTACTTTGCTTATGGCGTTCGTAATAGCTTTGGCATTGCCTTTGATCCTATAACTGGCAACCTATGGGATACTGAAAATGGTCCTGACTATGGAGATGAAATAAACCTTGTAAAATCAGGATTCAATAGCGGTTGGAATTTAATACAAGGTTATGCAAAGACTTCTCATTTAGGACATACAGATCCTTCTGATTTAGTAAAATTATCAAAGAATGCTCAATATTCAGACCCCAAATTTGAATGGGCTGATCCTGTAGGTCCTACAGCCTTGGTATTTTTAAATTCTGATAATCTAGGCCCACCATACAAAGACGATTTATTTGTAGGTGATATTAACAATGGTAATCTATATCATTATAAACTAGGTGCGGATAGAACTTCTCTTTTATATCCAAACGGTCAACCAGTTGAGAGTGAGCCAATTACATCAGCACAAATCCCTTTGCTTAGATTTGGAGCAGGATTTGGTGGAATTACCGATCTCCAGACAGGACCTGACGGCTTTCTTTATGTTCTTGCAAACAATGGCGCCATATTTAGAATAGTGCCCGCTAGCTTTGCTGCTGACAATCCCACTGCATATGGTATAAACTCATTGTCAAACGAAAACACACAATCATCAGCAGATAATGAAGAATCAACGTTCGTATCCTCTAATTCTCCAAACAAAGTTACAATTGTAGGTGTAAGAGATCTACAATCATATGATCCTAATCCTATTAACATAAAGGCAGGAGATACTGTAACCTGGATAAATGCAGATTTAGTAGCACATACTGTAACTTCAGGCAAAAATTATGATCCTTTAACTTCAGGCAAGATATTTAACTCAGGTTCAATTATAAGCAACGGAGAATATAGTCACAAATTTACTAAACCCGGAGTTTATGATTACATTTGTTTGTTTCATCCAAACATGAAGGGAGAGGTAGTTGTAAGCAAATAGCATAATAAAAAATCTCAAATCTTATTTTGTTGAATCTTCGGACATTTAATGAATCTAGCCTGTAATTATAGTCACATTGATTGCAAGTCGGTTTACCAAACCGTCTTGAAAGTGCTTCCTAAAGTCGTTTTCAAGACTTTATTTTAGTTAATAATAATTGACTGGGTATGTAATTGAATGCAAATCTATTCATTTGATTTTTGAATTAGTGATACTGTAAAGTGATTGTTGAATTAATCGGTTATTGAATATTAAATGTGCGATATAGTAAATGTTGTTTTATGTCCAAGTATAAATTATAGAATAAATTATTTTATAATTTTCCTTATATGCTTTATAATCTAAATGACACAATCTAATTTCCTTATTTATCTTTATACAAAGGTCATACCTTATCATATAAATCAATTCTCATATTCGCATTAAAAAAATACAACAGCTAATAAAACATATTATTTAAAAGATGAGGTAACATAGTTACGTCTCAAAGGTCAATAAAAAATAATATAGTCAAATGTATTTTTTGTCAGGATGAGTAATTTAGAAAAAACATCAAGTAAAAAAGGGATGTTAAAAATGATACTTGCTATTACTACAGGTGTATTTTTATTGACTACCTTCCTATCTGTTACACCATCATCATTTGCTAATGCAATAGTCCAAAATCAAAATATGATGGGGGGCATGGGCATGGGAAAACCGATGACTAATAATGGTTATCAAACAAATGGAATGAATAACAACAATGTTATTCCTCAAATCAATGGAACAATAAATCTAAAAAATACCACAAATACCATATCTATTAAAAATGTGTCAGTTCCATTTGGAACCGCAGTTCAAAGTGCTCAAAATGCAATTTCAAATGGCACTATTATAGGTGGACATATTAGCGTAACTCAAGGATTTTTAACATATACATTTAAGGTATCAAACCCTACCAACAATACAATCTCCAAGGTAATAGTTGATGCAGGAAATGGAAAAGTGTTGTATACTTCACCTGGCAAATCTATAAACTCTACTCAATTTGCAATGAATGGAATGAACGGTGGATTTAGAGGTGATCATGGCTTTGGTGGTCATCATGGCTTCGGCGGCGGCGGTCACTGGAAACACGGACACTGGGGTTCTGATGGTCAAAATATGAACGATGGCTTTAGAGATCATTGGGGAAACGATCACAATCAAAGATGGTAGCCAAATAAATGACGACAAAAAACAATACTGTTAATTCGGCATCATC
>JAICSL010000265.1 GCA_025936955.1 Nitrososphaeraceae archaeon | reverse complement strand
GATCTTCCAATTATAGAATAATGGTTATTGATAACGTAAACTTTTTGAAACTAAAGTTTAGTTTCGATGGAATTGAAAGTAATAATTAGCACATATTATTACTAAGATCAGCTGATACTTTAGTTTTTAAAGTTCAAACATACAAAGTAGAATTCGCTGCTACTTTGCCTGCTGGCATCTGGCTTCTTTAAGAATATTTTTTGAAAATAGATTTTTAGTTCATTCTTAAAATCATTTAAATAATTTCCTTCAAAAACCTTAAAGACTGCACTCCCTCCCTTTTTTAACAAATCTCTAGATAGATTTAATGCACTTTTTGATAGTGAAATTTGCCTAATATGATCGATATCCCAAATACCGCTCACATTGGGAGAGAGATCCGATAATACCACATCGGCTTTTCCGCCTAAGACTTTTAAAATTCTTTCAACAATTAATTGATTTTCTATATCATCCTGCAAAATTATTGTGTTTTCAATGGGCTCAACTTGTTTTATATCTATTCCAATTACCGTACCTCTTATTCCTACTAGTTTTCCCGCTATCTGAAGCCAACCGCCCGGTGCGCAGCCAAAATCTATAACTTTATCTCCTCTATTAAAGATATGATAAGAATTATTTAGCTGTGTAAGTTTATAGGCAGATCTGCTACGATAGCCTTTTTGTTTGGCCAACTTGCGATAGTGATCTTTTTTTGCATCTGAAAGCTTCATTGAATGCTCCGATTATAATACACTCCTTAGTATATACCTAAACACTTATTACAAGATATTTTTCATAGTTATGTTAAACTATAATTGCTTATGACAAGAGAAGAGATTGATCTTTATGAAATAATTCAAGCATATCCAAATTTTCCAAAACAAGGCATATTATTCAGAGACATTAATCCAGTTTTTCGTAGTAATGATGCTATGAATTTTGTCTGTTCCGAGATTTATCGAAGATTTAAGAATATCAAAATTGACTGTATTGCAGGTATAGAATCCCGAGGATTTGTTCTCTCCTCTTTTGTAGCCATGAAGTTAGGTAAAGGCATGATAATGATCCGAAAGGCTGGAAAACTACCCGGAGAAACAATAGGTAAATCATATAATATTGAATATGGAAATGCCATAATGGAAATCCAAAAAAATTCTATAGAACGAGGTCAAAACGTTCTGATCGCAGATGACCTAATCGCAACTGGAGGTACAGCCATGGCTGCGGCCTATTTAATAGAAGAATTGGGAGGAATAGTGGCTGGTTTTGCTTTCGTAGTTGAATTGGCTGATCTTAATGGAGCTACAATACTTCGGAATAAAGGATATAAAGTTCATTCATTGGTCGTGTATAATTAAATGTCTACAGAATATTATGCAGATATTGGGATCATAGGAGGTACAGGTATATATGATTCAGAATTTTTCAGCAAGAATGAAGATGTCAAGGTTCATACGCCATATGGTAGTCCATCGGATCTCATCACGATAGGCGAATATGCCGGGAAAAAGATAGCTTTTATCCCAAGGCACGGTAGAAATCATCGGATCCCTCCACACCGGATTAACAATCGAGCTAATATCTGGGCACTTAAACAAATGGGCGTCAAACGAATTGTAGCGCCTACAGCAGTAGGAAGCATGAACCTTGAGTTCAAGCCCGGAGATATTACCATTCCAGATCAGTTTGTAGACTTTACTAAAGGAAGGCAATACACCTTTTACGATGGTGATCAAGTTTGCCATATTTCCTTAGCTGATCCGTTTTGCCGTGAACTAAGAAATATTGTCAACAACCTAAAAGATTTGAATTATAACCTACATCCGAATGCAACGTATATTTGCGTTGAGGGGCCTAGGTTTTCAACTCGAGCGGAGTCTCAATTTTATAGAGATGTAGTTAAGGCAGATATAATAGGAATGACTCTAGTACCAGAATGCCAGCTTTCTAGAGAAGCAAAAATATGTTATCTTTCTATAGCTACAGTAACAGATTATGATGTATGGGCAGACTTGGCTGTGACTTCAAAGGAAATCATAAGAACATTACATAACAATGTTGAAAAGGCAAAAAAATTGATTGGACTGGTAATTGATAAAATACCTCCTGAAAGAACTAACTGCACGTGCGCACATGCGCTGGAAGAATCACTAGTATGATATCCAGCTTATTTTGGCGCATCTAAACTACGAGGTAGTGAGATATCTCCTTCAATCAACTTCCTTTGAATAGTCAAGCATAGCAGATCCGGATCTATACCGATATTTCTTATGATATTCGATGTTTTTTTTGCTATTTTTAGACTAATATTATGGCCACCAATCCTACCGAATGCAATTGCAGTAAACCTGAATTGTTTTCCTTTCACTATAAAATGACCTACCAGTTTGCTGGCAATTTCACTACCATTGGCCTTGTCTACAAAAACACTGACAGAAATATCATCGTTATCGATATACCTTTTCATTTTTCATTCATCTCGATTGTTATCTCAATGTTACGATTTATGTTATTTTCGACAAGAAAACTCCACCAGTCCAAATGAATTATCTTAAATTGCCTTACATTAACGTCGACCAAAGTTTCATCATCCACATCAGTGAACCTAAATTCTCCCTCGTCTATTATTTTTATTAATTTCCATCGATCTTTACCTTTCCTCCTTCTATGAATAGCAACTGCCCATTTTTTATCGTTATCGATAGATGGCATGCCTATATCAGCCGCAATATCTAGTATCCCTAATCGTTTTTCTTCACAAAATAACTGTCTTGATATTACGCTTCGCCATATATCGATAGCACCAATTGTTCTTCCTTCTTCATTAATATTGATTACACCAAAATATACTATTTTGTCTTCGGTCGATGAGTTCGACATATCAGAATTCCATTATATGAACTACAGAAATTCCTTATTTAGTTCTTGCATCTTCGTAGGGCTTTTCTAACATAATTCCAATATTATCTATCTTTATATTTTTTGTGAAAGCAACTTTCTCCTCTTCACACCGCTGTCTATAACGATTATTTATTGCAAATCTTGGATGAAGAGCTTCATATTCATTTTTTGTTATATTAATAAACATTCCTCTCTCTATTAGTGCATTTGATATTTTTTCTGATGCACTGGTAGTAAGATTTAGACTC
>JAICSL010000317.1 GCA_025936955.1 Nitrososphaeraceae archaeon | reverse complement strand
GATTTTGCTATTATATTCAAGATTATGCTTTCTAATTTTCTTCCCTACTGTTCGTGCGTATATGTTGTCTTCTACCATCGTATGCAAGACCAAAACTTTCTGATATGATGAGGAATAAGTGGTTGTTTCTTAATTGTGATACTTGATCATGCCATCGGTAGAGCAGATTTACTCTATCTTATGTAATACAGGAGCTACTCGCGAACCTATAAGTTCTGTAGCCTGCATAAGTTTCTCATGAGGTAGCGATGCAGGGTTCATCATAAAAGTGATGCGGGATATACTGCCTCCGAGAGATTTACTATGTCTGATAATTTTCTCTGTAACTTCTTCCGGATTACCTACAAGTAATGCACCATTAGGGCCCCTCTGGACTTCAAAATCCCTACTAGTAATCGGAGGCCAACCACGCTCCTTTCCAATTTCATTCATGGTGTGTGCATAGCCTGGAAAGAAATCATCAACTGCTTCTTTTGTGCTTTCAGCAATATAACCAAGCGAATGTATGCCTACTTTCAGTTGAGGTGATGAATGACCTGCCCTTTTTCCAGCCTCTCTATAAAGATCTATTAATGGTTTGAAACTGCGAGTTTCGCCACCGATAATTGCGACCATAAGAGGTAGGCCAAGCATGCCTGCTCTAACAAAGGATTCTGGTGTTCCACCAACGCCTATCCATATCGGCAAAGGCTTCTGCAAAGGTCTGGGGTAGATTCCCTGTCCCGTTAAAGCAGGACGGTATTTGCCAGACCAATAGACGTGCTCATTTTTACTAATATTTAACAACAATTCAAGTTTCTCTGAAAAAAGGGCATCATAGTCATCCAATCTCAGGCCAAACAATGGAAATGCCTCTATAAATGAGCCCCGACCCACCACCATCTCTGCCCTGCCATGAGATAAAAGATCTAAAGTTGCAAATTCTTGGAATACTCGTACTGGATCAGCTGCACTTAGTACTGTTACTGCACTAGTGAGTCGTATTTGTTTAGTTTGTGTTGCAGCAGCCGCCAGGATGACAGCTGGTGCAGCATCAAGGAACCCTTGGCGATGATGCTCGCCTACTCCAAATACATCTAATCCAATATGGTCTGCATATTCAATCTGTTCAATCAATCGTCGCAAGCGTTCAGATGAACTTACAATTTCCTTGGCATTATCATGAAAAGCAGCAAAACTATCAATTCCTACTTGCATCAGAATACATCAGATAAGAATATTATTTAAGTAAAGTAGTAACCTTCAGCGTAGCAAGTATAATCCATCTAAATTTAGTAAACAAGCACAAATTTCCAAATTCTTTTAATCTTGTCATCTTATATTCAAATAGTAAATTAATTATAACTTTTCTAAATCCATTGACTTGTATTGCTCTTCTAGTTCATAATAACTAAATAACACATTTTGTCTTGGTAACAAGATAACACAAGTTTTTCTTATTTTCTATATTAATTTGGGTTTAACCGTAAGTTTTACCATCATCTTCATCTATAACGTGCAGCAAAAGTGTCCTCTAAATCACTTGATAGATCTTGAAGAAACTGTTCTCTAATCAATTTTGAATATGCAACTAAATCATGAGCAAGCATTTTTAGACGTTTATTTAATAGATTGTTAATGACTTGTCCTTCATTAATATCTTCAGATCCATTTACAGATATACCATAAGGTAAACTCCATCCATAACATTGTCGTACAGCTGTTCTCATTTGATCCATTACTGTTAATCCTTTCTCATGAGATGTACAAATATAACCAAATGTCTTTCCGGCAAACTCTTCCCAGTAGTAGTCTAGAAAGTTCTTCATGGAACCAGACATTGAGCCATGATAGTCAGGAGAAACTAGTATAAACGCATCTGCCCGATTGACCTGATCAGTCACTTTCTGCATGTCTATATCTGATTGTATTGATAAATCGGGATTATAGAGTGGCATGTTAGTTTTACGAAGTTCAAGTAAACTAGTTTGGGCTTTGTATTTGCTTGCTAAATCTAGTGCTATCTTTAATATTTTGGTGCCATTAGAGTCTTTTCGCATGCTACCCGCAATACCCAAAATATTCAATGTATTCATAAATAATGCATGATTTTCTCCTACTATATTTGATACCTCTTTATAATAATTCTGATGAACTAGGAACTAGATACTGTTACATTTTTAGCAAAAATAAATAACTTTTCTTTATCTTATATTCTACCAATTACTGCAATCGCAATCTTGATAAGAATGTTAATATCATTTGGAACATAATTTCTTGTGCATTAGGTTTAAGATGCTTTGAAATTAATTTTTTGTATGTGTTAAGAATTTAAATGCAGTAAATGATAAAAGAGATATATATATAGTTAGAGACGATATAACAACAATGCAAAGGTGTTGTATCTGTGGAAAATCTGGTTCATACACCGAAATGATCGACTATACGATATGCTCTATACATCCTAAATGCGAACATTCGCTATTTATAACATTATCGTGCAATGTAAAAGAATTCAAAGATTGTGCTGTATGCAGTAAGATGATCACTATTCCGAGAAAAGAATTTAGAAATCATCTAATTGATAATCATACAAAAGAAGCATTT
>JAICSL010000073.1 GCA_025936955.1 Nitrososphaeraceae archaeon | reverse complement strand
TATTGTTTCTGCTTCATTCAGAATCTAGTCGATCAATGTGACTGTATTGCAATGTTAGAAAAGGAAAGCAATTTCAATAAAGATATACAATAAATTATATATTAAATAGAAATGTCAGATGATTTTAGTAAGGCTGGCTTCGAACGCTATCAAAAAGCTCAGAAATATTATATATCTTTTAAAGACTTACTCCTAGAGAGACTCTGATAAATATAGAGATCTTATTCGAAATAACGATCTAACTCAATTCATATTTAAGATAGAAGATATTCCTAGAAAAACTGCAGATGGGGGATTTGGAGTAGATGCAGCCGGCGGTGATGTGCTTGATTACAGGCTTTTGAAATTCGAAAATGAAGATCATTTCATTAGTGTTGATCTAAGTAAAGGCGAATTCAGGCTTACTCAACTAGGTGTAGACTACTGCAAGAAATCTCTGCATACACTTTCAAACACCGAGAAAAATACCTGAAAATTCGACAGAGCGGAAATTTACAAAGTTAAAACCGCAGAGATCAAACATTGTTTCTAAATATCCGTTTCTATTTTGGTTCGATGATTTATGATATCTTTGTTACCGAGGATGCTGGATGAATCTCTGCATGGCCTCCTTCTCTAATATCTAGTATATATGAGCCTGTAACTGATAGATGGTCTCCTACCTTGGGAGTAGGAAACTTTTGTCCATTAAATCCTTGACAATCGCCTACATGGATTCTTACGCCTTCTGCATTGTTATTCCTTTGACAAATCATTTCTACCCATATTCCTCCAGTCATCTTTGTGTTGTAATTAGCTTTTGTAATCATAAATTTATAAGGCGAATCTAATGCAAGAGCAAAAACAGTATCACCGTCAGGAGGGAAATGAACTAGAGTAACTGTTCCTGTTACAGTAGTACAAGGATTAAGCATCTTGAATCTAGGTGGTCCAGGATTTCCTATGGAATTCCATAAAGATAGGTCACAGTTGGTTGTTTTAGCTGGAGACATAGTTGAAGATGCATTATTATTTGATGGTAGAGAATTAAATAATTCTTGTATCTGTTGGTTATGTGGTTTTAGTATTATTTGTGGCGTATACTTTTTATCAAATGTTGCAGTTAATTTATCAAGCTCTTTTGTCGGTATAAGATTATTTTTTAATTGTGTAATTTCAGCATCGCTAGTAGGATGTATTGTCATATCCTTTATCTTTTGACTATATGAACTAGTGTCTATAGCTGGGATGTTACTATTACTACTATCGTCTTCCTCACTACTATCGGTTTCTCCTTGATTTTCTCTTGAAGTGCTTGCTACTAATACCAATTTGGCATCTGCATTATTATAATCTTCATTCCTTGAATATGCTGCGGTCTTAGTTAGAGAATGAGAAATAAAACTACGGCTACTATCGTTATCGTAACTAACAATAACATTTACAACCAGTAAAAGTGTTAACCACAATGCAACACCAAACAAGGCTATCTTGGGTAATTCCTGTCTCATAGCTTATAACCAAAAAAGACTTGGACCATATAAACTATGTTTATAATGTATGAGATGTACCTATTATTGGAAATAAATTTCCGGATAGTGAAATTATAAAGTCAAGACTACAAAAATTATTAATACAAACGGCTATCTGTGAATACAATACATGAAAAAAATGGTAAAAGGTATTATGTTTATTTGGTTGATGAGGATGATGATGCTATAATATTGGTGCTATTAGAAGTAACGTGATCTTTATTTGCCTCCAATACCGTGGCTAATTCTGGATGAACTTCTTTAATTTCCCAATCTAGTACAGCAAGAATATTATCTATTGTAGCTGTGGCATTGCCAAGATCTATATCTTATGAGCTTGAACTAAGTTCTTTAACTGTATTTCTTCAGCAGTTACTGCCAAGGCTATATTTCCTTTGATTCCAGAGGTTATTGCAAATGTTTTAGTTTAGCCGTTTTTAACAAACAACTATGCGAATGAAAGAAAAAGGTTGGGAGTAATATAAGTATAAATCCCGATATCAAGCCAATAAGATCATTATATCTATGGAATTAATATAGTCGGGTCAAGGCCATTAACTAATCAGAACAGAATCAGAAACAAAAAACCTATAAATGTGGACTGTTCTCTTAGTATAGGAACCTTATTTTACGACCACTATCGGCACGGGGACCGACGGGGACGATATCGCAAAATTTGGAATCACTGTACGTGAAGTATTAAAAGTTACCAACAGAAGCAAAAATTACATCTTCCCTATTTGATCTATTGGCCCATTTAGTGACATAATAGTAGAATCAGTTGAGAAAGTAGTAGATGACTACATTGAATAGACTTAAGGTTTTTTGTTTATTCATAAAGTGGTTTGCCATTGGAAGTATATGATTTAATCTTCTTCTTTTGTTTGCTTTCTTCCTTATTTGGATATTCATATATTCTGATTGTTTTGCTCCAGTTGTTCTGATTTTTCATAACATATCTTTGCTTCTTTATCCTTTGATGTCTCCTCAAGACAGTAACCCTTCTCATACCATGTCTCAGCATCATTTGGACAATTATTATCTACAGGTAATCTGGTCTTATTCCTTGTTTTAATATTGTTATGGCACCATTTCAATTAGTGAATGTATGCTAGACAGCTTAATAAAAAACGGAAGCACTCGCATGTACATGTAAGATTAAGGAGGGCAATACTGACAGAACATCTAATTTATTTGTACAATTATATCAACATTTTTTACTTTGGCTCTTGTTTTACATTTTGTTCTATATCGCCTATAACATGATCTATGGCCATCCTAACCGTACAAATGCCTGTCCTAAATGGATAAGCTCCTCCGCCTTTGCCCGTCTTGGGATTTACCCATTCATAAAATGTCAGTATGTGTAGTTTATCCTCCGAAGCCAATTTGGAAAGAAGAGCATTGCATTCCTCAAACCTTTTGAATCTGCTCCGAGCAAGTATCTCTATTCCTGTAATCCAAGGCCAAAAAGTTCTATTGTGGTAAAAATAAGGCCGCAGATGCCAAGGTCCTGAACTTTTCAACAAAGTTTCTACATTTGTTGGCCAACCATCTAGCCAGACTCTATTAGAAATCGCATCTAAAGTATTATTTGCTCTTTTGAGAAGTTGGTCCAAGTTCTTTTGTGGATAAATATCCTTTTGTTGTTTCAAGGGATGCTCCAGTTGCTGTTGCTGCTGTTGCTGCTGACTCGCAGTTGTTCTTTGATTACTATTCCCCTCTGGTTGTCCGTGTGACCTGAGACTGTCACTATTAGTATTTTCGCTAATAGCCACCAAATACCACGAAACATCTTGAGTTAGGGTCCTATAAGGACCGCCTATGTGATGTGACTGCTGTATATCTACGTATGATCTGTCGTTTTCAGACCACAACTTTTCTTCTACTGCAGAGATAGCTCTGGTTGCTAGTCTAGTCATCCTTTCAGATTCATTATCATTGTTCAGCTCCGACAGCAGATAGGAAAGGTTGTTCAATGCAAGAATCATGCATGCTTGACTATATACTATCTTGCCAGCCCTAAGACCGGTATCCATCCAGTCTTCGTTGTGATTTTGTTCTAGTAGTCCGTCATTATCGATATCTCTGCTAAGCAAGTGATCAACTGCTCTAAGCATACGAGGTACTACAAAATCAATTACTTTGGTATGCTTAGTCATTGATTTTGACTCCGATATGTAATGATTGCTATTATTATAATCCTGAGATGGTGATGGTGATAGCGATCGTTTATTATGTGCCTTTAAAATCTTGGTAAGAATCCAAGATGTAGTACTTATCATCAGAGCAGTAGAATCAATGTCTGGATTCAGACCATAGACTTCACTATATCCGGTTTGATACATTGTTGTGGGAAGCGCCCCTTCAAACAGATTTTGTTTATCTTCTTTTGCAATGCTTGGTTTGTAATTCATCTCAGGTGAGCCTCTTCCATAAATGATTTTTTCTTTGCCAGGCACTATTTGATGAGACCATATTGTAGAAATCTGTTGCAGAACCCCCTGAACGTTTCCTGAGTGAAACCAGCTTCTTAGTATAAAGGATCCATCTCTAGACCATATGGCTTGGTATATCCCACCTGGGTTTACTCCTTGGAGGGCATGTTGTTCAGTGTCTTTCATAAACTGATGTGCCCTAGCTGTAAAAGATTTTATCAATGATGACGGTGGTGATCGTTGTTGATGAGAAGAAGATCTATAATTGTTCCATTTATTATTAGTTTTTGCGGACATAATTTTTTGATGCAATATCACAAGAATCTTTATCGTTCTTATATCTTGTAGAAAATCGGGACTAGAATAATATCAATACCAAGATACCATAAACAGTTAATATCGATAATTGCCAATTCAAAAATAGCAGAAATAAAATGAACTCTTCATCGAACGAAGATTCTCCCTCATCATCTATAGATTCCTCCACTTCAGAAGTGCCAGATACACAAGATGACGCGGTACAATGCCACATATGTGGACGAGAATTTGACGATATGGCAGAGATGCAGAGGCATATGCTAACAGAACATATACAAAGAGGAGATCTTCCAAGCTGAGAACATTAGAAGGACAAATATATAATGGTTTTACCATCGCTCATTGCTTTTTTATCCTAAAAAGATAACAATGCCTAACCCACAGAAGTATCGCTTAATACTAGAGGACATCAGTTAACCTTGATAAATGTAATTTTTCATAAGAAATGCTACTGCAGTATCACATCAATGTCTTTTTAACTTTATTATATCTTGTTTTATTATATTGTGAATACTAAACTATGGTAATATTAGTACCTGCAATAAATATACTATTGGAAGATGCACACTTTTACACTTATGAGATAGAGTCTGCTTAGTATAAATAACATTATCTTGTGATTGTAGTCAGTATTAAGGCGGGTTTTACATTTTAATACAGCATAGAAATTGAATTTGATAACCCGTCTAAACTTATTATGGACTCTGTATTTGATAATTTATAAAATCATCTCGTGTCATATCCAATAACAGTTTGCCGTCATAGAAGTTGACAATAAACTTTCTGGGGATGGAATATTTTTTCAGGTCTAGGTTACCTCTAATAACCAAATTTCCTATTTTATCCTCGTTTTCCTTATCAATATCTTCTACGACCCCAACATAGTGATCATCTTTGGTGTACACAGGCCGTTCAATAATTGCAGCTGTATCAATGTCATTTGACATATCTATTACAACAACTTTAGTCTTTATTGTTCTTATTTGTTATATATATGCCTGAAGTATACGATCTGATATTTCTTTATCTTTGCATTATGTCCATCTTTTATTAGTTCTATTGTTTATCCTTTTAACATCAAATTCTCTTATAATGAACAACAACGATTTATCGAAGCTATTTGATGATATATAAATTAAGTTATGATGGAGAAGGAGAGGTATCTGTGTCACAAATACCACTCGAACTTGGACCTCTTATTCTGCTCGTCATTACAATTCCGACCTATGGGCAGCAATCATACGAGGATATATTAAGGAGAGGTCAATAACGGAATATCTTATACATTAGAAGATAGCCTAGGAAATACGTGACTGTTAGTAGATGATCGCCTATATGGATCACTAGCCATTGACAGTACACAACAGACCTCTGCGAGTCCACAGGGGATAGACTACATGTACCATTTGGCTTTGATAGGTTACTTTGACGGATAGATGTAAAATACCATAATTAAAGGCAGGCATCTTTGTTTGTGAGGTTATGTTCTATTATACTTTTTACATACGCAGATTTTTACAATGTGTGAAATTATTAACTACCGTCGAGATATGTTCTCCACCTAATTCTGAGGTTTTGACCTTTAATTATTGTTGCTAACCTATAGCAATATTGCTTAGAAAAGTAACGGATCTATAATTTGAAGATGTGGCATCTATCATTCTTTTGTATATCAACCACCACCTAGTCTTCCTAGTATGAATGCAACAGTAAAGCCTGCCATTGCCGCAAGCCCTATTTTACTTCCACCTTCTTCAAAGGCTTCTGGAATCATAGATTCAGCTAGCATTACAAGGATTGCTCCTGCTGCAAATGATATTGCTATTGATATAACAAATGGACTTGCCTTGGAAAGAACTGCAAATCCTATAGCTGTTGATATGGTCCCTATTATCACAGCTATAGACCATAACCCAAGTATGTACTTTTTACTTCTTCCATTTGATTTCATGCCTTCTGTAGAGGCCAATCCTTCTGGAAAGTTTGAGATAAAAATTGCGGCTATCAGAACTATATTAACAGCCCCGCCAGTTACCAAAGAAATACCAAGAGCCATATTTTCAGGTATATTGTCCATTACTGAACCAACAAGCAGTGCTAATCCAGATGCTGATTTTCCACCACCAGAATTATCTCCATGGAATCTCTTTCTTTTTCTTACAGCATTGTTATTACCATTTGATTTTGATTTTGACTTTCCATCAAGTATATGATTTGCTACACTATAAGCCACTCCACCTGAAATAAATCCTATTACAACCGGTGGTATTGATTTTGATAAAGAAAATGCTTCCTCTACAAGAGAAAATGTTAATGCAGCCACTAGTACTCCGCTTCCAAATGCCATAATTATAGCGATGATACTTTTTGGAAGACTAACAAATAATGCAACTATACATCCTATAACTAAAGGAATGCTTGCAATAAATCCCCATAGAAGTGATTCAAATATTGTATGGGACGGAATTGGAACTTCTCACCTTTAGTACCTATGCTTCATTTTTTATTAACATATGCAAACAAGTGTAAAAGATCGTGACGAAAAGTATTCACTATCATGAAAATTAATTCTCTCTATGATCATAGTGAAATCTATAAAAATGATATTCAAATTTAGATGGTTTACAGAAAGGATCTAGTTTTTATCCAAAAGAAAAATAGTTCTGTAAATTAATAAAATAAATGAATGAGTTGATATCCTTATTGAGGAGGAATTATTGGCCTGATTAGATATTCATCTTGAATATCATAGACACCGTCTCTTCTGAAGTCCGTATAAACAGATCCTCGGATTCTTGCAACTTTCTGTGATATGAATTGACCACTATCCACTGTTGTGTAGTAGGCTTGGAACCCACTCCCATCAGGGTCAACATAGGTGTGTGTTATCCTTGTATCATTATCACTTGATAGATACGTAACTACTCTAAATCTAATATGTTTATTGACTAAATCTTTACTGGAATTATAAAGTGATTGATCTCCTCCAAAGTCATGATGCAATGTGAACCCATCCATTCCATTCAGTACCTTTTGTCCTCCGCCTCCACTTAGCGAATATCTTGTGTAGATACTGGTTTTTTTGCCTTCTACTTCTAGTATCCTCGCCTTACCATCGGGATCATATTGAGTAGGTAATATTAATCCCAATGCGTTAACGCTAGATACTCCAGGACTTGTTTCTTTTGGCGTCCCATTGGGGTGAGACCCAGTTAATATCTTTATAGCCAATTTATCGCCTGTCCCACCACCGGCTTTTAATTTCTTAACTGTAGTACCAATTATAATCTCATAATTTGTATATGTCTTGTCAG